>CAMZLL010000176.1 GCA_947311505.1 uncultured Cryomorphaceae bacterium | reverse complement strand
GTATCACGAAGAACCCAATGATCATCTTTACGACATTTTTTAATATCAAGACAAAGATCATATGTATCTATATCACCAACACTGGCATCCTTTCCTATTAGTTTATTATCAAAAATCTTGAGAAAAACATCCGAAAGTTACTGTATTTTATAGGTGACGCGCTGGAGTATGAATTTCGGAAAAAATTATCGTACAAAAATGATTAAAACCTCTTTTATTGTTAGACTTTTTTGATAATAAACTAATAGGAAAGGATGCCAGTGTTGGTGATATAGATACATATGATCTTTGTCTTGATATTAAAAAATGTCGTAAAGATGATCATTGGGTTCTTCGTGATACAACATCATTTTTGTTTTCATATGATGAGTATGGTCAACATAAAATGAGGTACAATATAATTGATATCTATGGAAATGAACAAACAGAAAAGTATGAAGTGAATTTATTAGAAGAAAAGGTGAGTGGAAAATTATGATTACTTTCTCTTCCTCCAGTGCTTCAAAAAAATGAAGAATTTTTGATAGAAGTATGAAATAGTTTAAACAATACGATTAGTCTTTTGATTAATTATGAAGATGGGGCATGTTACGCTGACTTAGATGTTACTGTAGATACTGATGAAAATGGAGACCCTACTGATGATGTAGATATACAGTGTAATAAATTATATGACATGGTGTTTTCTCCAACAAAGGCGGAGCAAGTGGGAAGAATCTATTATGTTTGGCAAGAAGAGGCGCAAACAAAAAATATCACTATTTCTTTTCTTGATTTTGAAGAAGTAATTAATGAAGAATATAAAGAGTATTATCCTAGAATACAAAAACTCATTGATATGACAACGATAGATAATGAAAATGCTGTTTACTATAAAAATTTATTAATAAACTTAAAAGCAACACTTGGTGAAACAAACAATATGGATAGTATTTTAGTACAACTTCGTCAGTTGTTTGATAAAGGAGGAGTATTTCTACCAGAATCTCAGAAGCAAGATACAATCGAGCTTATTTTTGATCTTTCTGATGGTGATGTTACTGAAGTTCTTTGACGATGAATATATGATCAGGCTAAGATAAATACACTTGCTTGGTTTGATGAAACTACAAAAGAAAAAGTAGCAATCATTTTTAAAAACTTTGAAGATAGTGAATGAATATCTCCCGATGAAAGAAAGAAAATTTTAGATGAAGTAATTAGAGTAGCAGCAAAAGCAAAAAAAGAATGAAATTTAGATATTACTGATTATAATTATATTCAAAAAAACCTTTGTAATATTATCGTGTATTATAAGTTTTCTTCAAAAACCTGTTGAACGTCTATTGAAATAGGTGAAGAGGTTGAATTTACTGCAGGAGAAAATGAGACTAATCTTTCCAGTAAAAACAAATGAATCTGAGGAAAGATCTTGAAGATCATTATTATTGTGGCTATTGTGCTTGCTGTTATCTTTGGCGGATTGGTGCTTTTCTTCGCTATCAAGTCAAGAAAAAAGTGACATGAAGATAAAGAAGACGATGAAGAAGACGATGAAGAAGACGAGGATGATATAGAATAGAATAATATCTAATAAACTTCTTTATAGCAATCAGTCTTTTCTTTCCCGTTAATTTTTCGGGTATAACATCATCATCTAACAGATTTAGTTCATGTGCCATATTTTTTGCGTTCTTGACGTCGAATGTATCATCCATGAAGAAATTCGAAGCTCCCTTGTTCATGAATATATCCCAGAGTAAATACTTCTTCTGTACCGCCATAAGCACCGTCATAGTTTGCTACAAGGATAATGGGATGTTTTCCTGTATTACGGAAATGTAGGTCGATCTGTCCTGCATAGATAGCACTATCAATACCAGGGGTATTTATATATTTTCCGTTTATTGTTGCTGGATAGAGGTTTCCAAATCGTTTTGTGTGAGATTTGCGGCGAGTAGGTTCTAAGCTTTTGTTTGTAAGTATTCATTGATATACTGCAGTGCTTGCACCACAGATGCCACCACCATATTCTTTGATCTCTTCTCCGTCTACGATAACATATCATTTTTTGTAATTTTTTTGTTCCATTTCATCAAACTGTATAGCGTCGAGAAAAGTAAATTTTTCTCCTGGAAGAATGATACGTACATTATGAAAAAGAGCAAAAGCTTGTGATATATTGAAGCGTCTATATTCAGCATCCTTATTTTCTCTCGTTCTATGTGATATTACCTGGTATCATATATTTTTTAGTTCTTCGCTGTTTTTGAAAATATAAATACCTGTTCGAGAGCTTCGTTCTTCGGACGGAATTTCAAAATTGTTCGCTCATCAAATACTGTCTCAGAGCATAGAAAGATATTGATCAAGTGCATCACCACTAGCTATAGATTGCAATACTTCATAATTATTCCCCAGTCATCATGCAGTAATTGTATTGTTTCAGCTGGTAGGGTATGGGGTTAATACAAATCAAGTAAATCATTCTGCAATAAGTTGTCTAATAATAAATGGTCTATATCTGCTGGTATTTTGATATGAGGTATTCCCTAGCATTTTTTGATTGAGAAAGAGGGTATTTTCTTTTATCGTATGGTATGTTCGTTTCTCTCCAAGGTGTTCTTTTATACAGGGAAGAAGTGAGTTTTTGTTACAGGTGTATTGTTCTTTTAATTGTATCGTATTGGATAGTTTTTTATGCTGGTATTGCCAGTAGTTTTTTGATACTATAAAAAATAAGAGCAAAAACACACCTATAAGTACTCAGGAAATGATAATATGTATATGTTTTTTAATTACGTGTCGTGTCTGTTGAAACATGATTTATATATAGTGATTCTTTGAAAAAGAACAAATAGAAATCTTGAGTATTTTTGTGAAAAATGTAGGGATTGTAGTTGAAATATTGTGTGCTATGTGTACTATATGTTTTATGAATATGCTTTTGCTTTATTAGAAATATATGATGATACAGGCTGCAGTTGTAGAACTATTAAAAAAGCTGACCATAGAAGGGATAGATATTGATGGAAACTTGTTAGAAACTCCACAAGACCGTAGGATGTGAGATGTTTCACTTCCTTGTTTTATCTTTGCTAAAACATTAAGGAAATCTCCGCAGCAAATCTCTGCTGATATAGCAGAAAAAATGATTGCAATAAATGATACTGAAGAAAAAAATATTATATCAAAAATAATTGCTACAGGATCTTATATAAATTTTTTTATCAATCCTTTATGGTTAGCAAATGAGGTGTTGGAGTGTATTGAACAAAAAGAAGATAAGTACGGGGAAGGAGAAGAGAAAAATGAAAAACTCATCATAGAATCTCCATGACCAAATACCAATAAACCATTGCATCTTTGACATGTGAGAAACATCCTCCTAGGAAATAGTTTGGCTGCATTAGCAAATTTTGCATGATATGAAATAGCAAAAGTAGATATAGTAAATGATCGTGGGATCCATATTTGTAAATCTATGCTAGCGTATCAACTATGGGGAGAAAACAAAGAACCAAATAAAAAAACAGATCACTTTGTATGAGATCGATATGTTCGTTATGATACAGAACTAAAACAAGACCCTAGTTTAGAGGAAAAAAGTCAAGTCATGCTTCAGCAACGAGAATCAGGAGATAAAAAAGTAAAAGCTTTACGAAAAAAAATGAGAAACTGGGCACTAGAAGGAATGAGCGAAACATACAAAATATATGATTGTGTTATAGATAAAGCATACTATGAAAGTGATCATTACTTGAAATGAAAAAGTATTATTGAAGAGGGTTTTATAGAGGGGATTTTTACAAAAAATGGAAAAGGAAATATTGTTTTTAAAGATGGTGATGAAGAAAAAACTGTTTTGAGGTCTGATGGAACATCTATTTATATGACACAAGATATCGCTCTCTGAAAGATTAGGTATAATGACTGGAAAATGGATCGTATGGTTTATGTAGTAGGGAATGAACAAGAGCATCACTTTATCTTTTTGTTTAAAATATTTAAGGCACTTTGATTTTCTTTTGCTGATAAATGTTATCATCTGAGTTATGGAATGATAAGTCTCCCTGACGGGAAAATGAAAAGTAGAGAGGGTAATGTGGTAGATGCAGATACACTGATAGAAGAACTAACTAATGAGTGTGTAACTATGTTGACAGAAAGGCATACGGATCGAGATGATAATCTTGTAAAAAAAACGGCATTTCAGATAGCGATGGGGGCGATAAAATTCTTTATTTTAAAGTATGATGAGAAAAAAGATTTTATTTTTGATCGCAAACAATCCTTGAGTTTTGATGGAGAATCTTGACCGTATATTCAATATACTATCGCGAGATGCGGAAGCATTATTGCAAAAAGTTGTACTCATGATGTATCAGAAAAAGACTATTCATTATTAGAAGAAGCTGAGGAAAGAATTTTACTTGTCTTGCTGAGTGGATTTTCAGCTACTATAGAAAAAGCAAGCGACACTTACCAGCCTTATCTTGTTGCAAGATACATTTTAGAGCTTGCAAAAACATTTAACAACTATTATCAAAAACACAAGATTATCACGGATGACAAGGGGTTGAGTGCTGTGCGTCTTTCGCTTGTTGTTTGAGTAAAACAGGTATTAAAAAACTGACTGAGATTACTAGGTATAGAGGCTCCTGAGAAAATGTAAGTTTTCAGATATTTAGGAAAGTCAAAGTTTGGGTATTGAAATTATGCATAAAATTCCCTTATTCCTAAATATCTAACTAGTTGCTTTGCACTATTTTAATTCATTTCGTAGCAGATTGTCTAGCAACTCTGTTAGACTCTTTTCGCATATCAAAATTTGGATTGCTCATTATGTCTATTTTAAAAACTAAATAAATTTTCTACGAACAAACCCCCATCCCCTCTTTACATTCACAATTCTCCTTTGTTTTTTCTTTCCCTTCACAACAATTACCTCCATCTTTTTTCTTCTTTTTCTTTCCTGTTCCATTTCAGCTTTGTTGGAGTTGTGTTCTTTCTCTGATAACATAGATTTTATCGTTTTTGCGGACACGATCAGGGACGATAAAAGTGAGTATATCTCCTTTTGTAGCACTATCCTTTTCTTCTTTATTTACTCGCAATGCATCTGGCGTGATATACATTACTCCTGTTGTTTTTCAAGTGATAAGCAATGTTTCTCATTTTTCTATAGTATTGTTCATCATTTTTATCTGTGCAACTTTTACTTTTGGATAATAATGTTCTATATGTCAAATATGAGTTCTTTCTTCGGTAGCTTTTGACCCGTGTACTGCTGAATATGCACCAAGCTCTTTGCCGAGATAATAATTTCCACGAGAGAGAGTACGGTTATATACGGAGTCGAGTTCTTTGTAATAGCCCTCGATGCGTTCTGGCGTGTAGTTATTGTCTGCGATATCTTGCAGGGCTTTTTTGTAGGCTCCAATAACTTTAAAAACATACTCTGGAGCACGACCACGGCCTTCAAATTTTAAAACCAAAACTCCTGACTCAAGCAGCTTGTCCAAGAAGTCGATAGTGCAGATGTCTGCAGCGGACATAATGTAGTGATTATCAACTATAAGTTCGTTTCCTGTATCTACATCCGTTACTTTATATTTTGCGCGGCAGTTTTGGAGACAAGCACCACGATTTGCGCTGGAATTATGAGTATAGAGGCTCATAAAACAACGACCAGACTGGGCAACACAGAGGGCACCGTGAGCAAAGGCTTCTATTTCCATGAGGTGACCTTCTCTTCCCATGAGTTGGTTTTCTTCTATCTTTATATAGATGTCTTTTATCTGGTCGAGGGTGAGTTCACGAGCAAGCACGACACGGTTGGTGAACTGAGCAAAGAACTTGAGGGAGTCATAGTTGGATACAGAAAATTGCACCGAAACATGGACAGGTATCTCTATTTGATTGCAATATTGAATCGTAGCAAAATCAAACGCAATAATGGCATCTACTCATTCCTTTTTTGCTCTATCGACGAGTTTATTCATGATGATGGTATCATGATCGTACAGAAGTGTGTTTACTACGAGATATGCCTTGAGTCATGCATCATGACAGATTTTCATAATTTCTTCTAGGTCGTTTAGCGTGAAGTTTGCTGCTGCTCTAGCGCGCATATTTAGCTGAGTCACTCAGAAGTATATAGAATGAGCGCCAGCTTGGATAGCGGCTTGGAGAGATTCGTAGCTACCGACGGGAGCCATAAGTTCTGCTTGTTTTGGGTTGATCATAGATTTTTTTTTGAATAATTAAAAAATAAAGTTGGTATTTTCCAACATCAAAAAATTATTGAGGGAAAACAAAATCAAAAAATAAATGATAGATATCAATATTTTCTAATTTATTATCTCTTTTGTGTTTTGATAAATAAGAATAATCAAAGCTTTTTTCTATTTTAATTTTTTCTAAGTTTTGGATAGTATTATTTTTAATTGTACTTTCATTTTTTAAAAAGTCTTTTATATCTTTAATATTATCTCAAATGTTTTTTCACTTTTTAAATCATTGAATAAATCAAATCATTCAAGATAATTGCATTTTTTTTGAATATTGTCCTAAAATAAATCTAGATAATCAATTATCTATATATTCTTTTTTATGTCTAGTATATCAGTTTAATCTTTTACACTCAAAAGCGAAATATTTATCTTCATCAAGATAATATCATCATTCAATATTTCAAACTTTAATATCAATAAAACCTCAAGTCTTATATTTTTCTGTTATTTCTTCTGTCTCTGCTTCAAAATAGATTTTTCACAATAAAAATCTATTTTTGTTTTCTCTCAAATACTTTATGAAAATATTTCTAATAAAAGTTTCAAATTCATCTAAATTAAATGAAATCTTAGAAATAATTTTTTTATAACAAAAAATAAGTAATTTTAATACTTTATTAAAATTATCTAAAACAATATCTTTATCATCCTGAAATATATTTGAATTCATTTCTATAATAATTTTAATTAAAATTATTTTTTAATTTTTTTGTTCAGCTTTTCATTATTGCTCAAATAAATTCACTTAAATCTGCTTGTCATATTCATTTATGCCAATTTTTCTTTTGATTATATTTTATAATATAAAAAGAATGTTTATTAAATCATCTAATATCTCTGTTTTCATAAAAAGTATCTGTAATTTTACTTTCTCATAAATTTACTAAATTTTTAAATTTATCTAAAACATTTTTATTATCTATAAATTTTATTTTTTCTTTTCTATTCTCACTAACTACTTTAAAGTTTATTCAAACTAAATATTTATTTTTATAAATATCTATTTCAAAATATTTTCAATTTTCTCAATTCCAAGTTTCAGAAAAATAATCTAAAAATAATTTTGCATAATTTTCTAAATATTTTTCTCAAACTTTTTCAAAAATACTTTTATCATTGTTTATCAATGGAATTGTTATTTCTTTTGTATAATTTAGTAAATCTTTATCACTTTCAGAAAAATCAAAACTTTCTAAAACAGTTTTGTTTAATTTTTCTTCTAAAATATTTTTTTCTTTTTCTAATTTATTATATTCTTCTAAATTTTTACTTGAATTTTTATTAAGCAAATTTTGCTGATTATTTTTTATTTCTTTTTTTGATAAATTTAATTTATGAATCTCTATATATTTTTCTTGAATTTCATTTACTAAATCAGATATTTCTTTATTTTCAATAATAGGAAAGTTAATAACATCTTCTTTTATAATAATTTCTCTTTCTACTCATAAATAACTTCAATTTTGAATTAAATAATATGTTCAGAAGTCTGAATTTAATATTGCTGAAATAGATTTTAATAATATTTTATTTCTTCCATAAACTGTAGTTATAGACTTTGCAAAAACATAATCTTTTTCTGTATAATTTGAACATATTGATAAATCATGTAAAAATAATCATTCTTTGCATAAGAGCTTTGGTCATTCTTGAAAAATTTCTTTTTTTCTAGGTCTATGTAAAGTTTCTAAATTAAATTTATCTAATATAGAATCTTTTATAAAAAATCTAGTCAAACTATTTTCTTTTTTCTTAGCAACATCTAAAAAAGTTTTTCAAATTAAGTGACGTGAATCATTCTTTCATCATCATCAAACTTGAAATCAAGAGTCAGAATTCAACTCTGTATTATTTTTTATATTTTCATAATTATCTTTTAATCTTTTTATTAAATGAAAATCTAAAATATTTCAATATAATAAAATTTTCCATAAATGATCATATTTCAAAAAATACTTTTGCTGAACATTTTTTATATCATTTTTTTCTATAACTAATAATTGTAATTTTTTAAGAAAAATATTTTTCTTTATAGAAATGTGTTTAATAATATTTTTTTCTGAATTATTTGATAATTGAAAAAATCATATAAAAGTTGGAGCTATTGCTCAAGAAAATATTTCTTTTCTTACTGGTGATAATTCTAAGATTTCACTAATACCAAAACATTCTAACCAAAATCTTCTAAAATTTACAGCTTTATAATTATATAAAATACTTGTTGAAGGTAAAACTAAAGAAATTTTAGTATTTTCATTTATAAAATCTTTTAATCTTAAAATAAAAGTTTGTGCTATTTGCTTATTACTTACAATATTTTTTCAATATTTTTTAATATATTCCAAATGCTTTTTTCATGAATTACTTTTCCAAGGTGGGTTTCCTAAAATAAAATCTATATTTCTTTTTTTTATTTCTGAATTAAATTTATTTTCTAAATCAAAAAAATCTGAAATAAATAAGTTTTTATTCTTTAATGTTGGAAACTTAAATTTTGTAATATCTTTTGGTTCAATGTAATCAAGCATTGTTAAACATAAAGAAAAAATTGTAACATTTATTGCTTGTTCATTTAAGTCTACTCAAAAAATATTATCTGTTATGATTTTTTTAAATTCTTCTATTTTATCTTCTATTTTCAACTTATTTAAATTATCTATATTTCTTTCTATAATTTGCCTTAAACTTTCAACTAAAAAAATTCAAGAACCACAAGAGGGGTCAAAAATTTTACAAGTTTTATTCTTTTTTAAATGTTTTTTTATTGTTTTTTCTAAAATATAATCAACTAAAAAAGATGGAGTATAAAAGGCGCTTGTCTCTTCTTTTTCTTCTCACATAAATTGTTCATATATTTCACTAATTAATTCTATTGGAATTATTTTAAAATCATACAAATTAAAAAGTGATTTTTGAATATTTTTATCTTCTGAAATTTTATCTCAAGAAAATAAAGCATTCAAAATATTTAAATGTTTTTCATTAATTTTTTCTTTTTCTAATTCCAAAACTGGAAATAAATCTCAATTAAAAGTTTCTTTTAAGTATTTAAAATAATTATACAATTTTTCTTTTTCTAGAGTTAATTTAGCAAATTCTGTTTTATTTTTAAAGTATTTTTGAAGTTTTTCATCAACTTTTACTCATCTATCAACTAAATATCTTGAAAATAATAATCTTCAAATTATATTTGTAGTAATTTCTTCATCTAAATCATTTTGTTTAATTAATACTTCTCTTGTATTTTTCAAATTCTTTAATAATTTTTCATCAACCGTGTTTTTTTTCTCAAAATCTTGATCCTTCCATAAAGTTCAAGATAACATATTTATTAAAGAAAAATCTTCTAATTTATTTTTTTCTAAATCTATATTTTCTTGTATTTTTTTAAAATTTTTACTTTTTGTATTAAAATTAAATCAATTATAAATATCTAACAATCCATTCTTTACAATAAAAATAACTGGACTTCATCAAAAATTCCATATTTTAGAATAAACTTCTTCTTTCTCTCATTCTGTAAAATCAAAAAAAAGTGCAATAATTTTATTTTCTTGCACTAAAAAATATTCAGGATTAATTTCTTCTAGCCCTTTATGCAATCTAGATGGAACATTGTTTTTCCAATCAGAAGATCCCGATATTTTGAATAAATATCAGCTATCTAAAAAATTTAATTTTTTAAGTACTTGTTTCATTCTTTTTGTATAGTAAAAGAACTATAAAAAACAGTATGAATTTTTACTTAAATATCAACGAAAACTGACTCTATAGATTTAGGCTTCATTGTTCTATTATATTTATCTTTTATGCTTCAATCTTCAAGATTACCTATGAAATTTTAAAAACCTACACATTCGCCAATACCTCGAAAGACTTTATCTCTTCAAAGATGCCATTGGCGGTTCATATGATACTAAAACCTGTTACTTTTTCTGCAAAGCCAGCTTCTCTTATTTTATTTCAAATCTCTACAAGCGTCGCTCCAGATCAAACAGCATCATCGATAATGAGTACATGAGCGTATTTTTGTTGATTTTTTATAACCTCAAAAGATGTTTTAGCATTTACTATACGATCTTCACGCTTTTTAAGTGTTTTCTGGGGAGGGAAGTATCATGGTTTTTTTTGCACTTTTATACGAGGGATTTCAGGGAAGAGGGTTTTTTCTAGATAATCCATGATTTGTAGGCTTCTGTTTGCGGTAGGTCTAGCAAAACAAAGCGCATCAATATTTTTTTCTTTTATGAGCTGTTTTAATGGTTGTTGTATAGCATCTATAAGCTGAGAAAAGATGTCTGTAGAAGGATATGTTTTAGCTATTTCCATCCATGTTCCATACGTTGTCTTACCAAACTCTGGAAGAGCATAAATATGACCATAGATGAGTTCTTCTAGGGTGGATCATTCGTAGTTTTCTAGTTTTTTTGTTGCTATGATTCCGTATGGGGTAGTAATGCTGTCTATATAAAAAATACTTTTTTTCCAACGCTGAAAAGCTTTTTCTGGAGATTGTTTTCTTGTCTCACATCGTGTGATGAATCATTTTACTCATAGTAGCTCCTCTCATGTTTTAGATATTTGATACCATTCATGTTGTAGAAGGCGTTTATCGTTCGGAGAGAAAATATGGATGGATGGCGTCTCTTTTTCTTTTATATAATATTTAACATAGGGAGTTTTTCATTTTTTGATGATGATTGATTGAGAAAGAAGTATTTTCATATGACGATGAATAGTCATAGAGGTAACATTAAAAAAGTGGACAAGCTCTTTTATCGTAGCTCACGTATTGTCTTGTATATATTTGCTAATGTCTTTGCTTTGTATTTTCATTTTATGAAAAAATGTTATACTAAAATGTTATAGTAACATTCTATAGATATGTTTTATAAATGCAAAGTATATTGAATTAAAATTTATGATACTTTTATAATCCTCACGGGACAAGCCTCAGCAGCTTCTCTATTTAGCTCTACATCGATCTCATCTACTTCCCCGATATAGTCTTTTTTATTTTTTGCAAATTTGCTGTCTATAAGGGTAGCTTTTCCATCCTCAG
>CAMZLL010000175.1 GCA_947311505.1 uncultured Cryomorphaceae bacterium | reverse complement strand
CCTATAATACAACCTCTAAAGTACTGACAGCAGGTATCTCATTGATAAACGGAGCCAATACTGTAAAAATAACAGGAACTAACAACATGGGAAGTGATTCTAAAACGGTCATTTTAAAATATCAAAGACCACAAGACAACATTCCTCCTCCACCTCCCTCTGGAAACAAACCTATAGTAAATATATACAAACCATCGACTAACAACACAACAGTACATAGTCCTAACTACACCATAAAGGCTAAAATCTACTACGTTGGAACAACATCTGGTGTTAAATTCACTCAAAATGGAATGCAGAATAGTGCATTTGTTTACAATCCAAACACGAAAGAATTTACCGCCAACGTTACGCTTCAACCGGGTAGTAACTCGTTTGTAGTAACGGGAACAAATAGTTTTGGAACAGATCAAGATTCTAGAATCATTATATACAAACAAGAAGAATATACCTCTTTGCCACCTCCAATTGTAACGATAACCAATCCCAACAGTTCTCCAAAGACGGTTAATTCTAGTCAGTTTACAATTATGGCTACGGTGCTAAACGTAACTGGTAAAAACAATATTAAGTTTTACCTGAACGGTCAGTCCTTGAATAACTTTACCTATAATACAACCTCTAAAGTACTGACAGCAGGTATCTCATTGATAAACGGAGCCAATACTGTAAAAATAACAGGAACTAACAACATGGGAAGTGATTCTAAAACGGTCATTTTAAAATATCAAAGACCACAAGAAATCTTACCTCCTTTGGTTACCATTACAAAACCAAACTTCAATCCTTATACAACTCACAGCCCCTTGGAAAACATCAACGCCAATGTATTGCGAGTTGCCAATAAAAACGCTATAAAAGTACTTTTAAATGGTAGCCAAATATCAAATTTCACGTACAGCTCGAGTTCAAAGAAGCTATCGTTTAGTGCGCATCTGATTGTAGGTACAAATATTGTTCAAATATCAGGAACGAATCCAGCCGGTACAGATAGCAAAAGCACTACAATCATCTACAAACCAAGCGAAGTGGTAAACCCTCCTGTGGTAGATTTTGTTATACCTACAAAGAATCCGTATAAAACACATACGCAAAACTTAACGTTGAAAGCTACTGTATTGAATGTAGCTGGGCATAACAATATTCAAATAACATTCAATGGTAGCAATTTGAATAATTTCTCGTATAACAGTACCACCAAACAAGTGTCCTTTAATGTAAACCTAATAATGGGAACAAACCTGTTTACTATAACCGGAACAAATACTGCTGGAACAAATAGCGACAACCAAACTGTAATATACACTAAAGCTTCTACAGAAAAGCCACCACTCGTAAACATAACAAAACCGCAAGCTAACCCGCATAACACGAATAGTAATACGCAATTGATTAATGCTACAATATTAAACGTTACTACCATTAATAATGTATCAGCAAAATTAAATGGAGTTACTATTTCTGGTTATTCATTTGATCCGGGAACGCATAAATTTGCTTACACAGCTCAATTGAATCAAGGTGCTAATATTTTTGAAGTAACAGGATACAATTCTAAAGGAACTGCATCTAAATCGCAGACGATAATTTACACACCAGAAGAGGTTCCCTGTGTAGATCCAATCATCGTATTGACACAGCCAAGCGTACCAAATAAATCATTGGCAAACCACAACAGAACCATCAATACAAATAACAATAAAGGAGCTATAATAGGAACAATAAAAAACGCAACGAACGTCACCTTTAAAATAAACGGAAAAGTTTCGCCAGGTTATAATTACAATCCGCAAACAGGCGCATTTAGCTCTTCACTACATCTTACAGAAGGAGCAACGACTTATGTTGTAACAGCAACTAACGCTTGCGGATCTTATTCTCAAACGATAACCTACATATACACTTCTGTGGTAGCTTGTGACCATCCGATTATTCAGATGACCAAACCGACCAGTTCTCCATTTGAATTTAAAGGTACTGGCAGCTACACTTTTACAGCAAGTATAGTAGGAGTTACGAACGCTTCGTTGGTTCAAGCTACGCTTAACAACAATCCTGTAAAAATTAATTTTGATTTAAACAGTGGAAAAACAAGCGGTGCTTTAAAATTGAAAGTAGGTAAAAACAAACTACTTTTAACAGCTAGAAACGCATGTGGTAGCACACAAGAAGAAACAATAATCAACTACATTCTACCAAGCCCTCCGCCCGTAGTTACCATAACCAATCCGAAGAGTTTTCCACACATGCAAGGACTTGGCAAACTATCTGTAAGTGCTACGATAACCAATGTTACTAGCAAATCAGACGTGGAAGTTTACCTAGATGGCAAAGCAATTTATAGTTTCAAATATGCTAATGGTTCGATTATTCTACCTTTAAACCTTACCACAGGAAGTCATAATTTGATGGTAAAAGGCACGAACTCTTCGGGAACGGATTCGAAATCGGTAGAAATCATTATAGAACAAGCCGTTCCAAAGCCAATAGACGTACAGTTTATAAACATAAGCGAAACATCTACGCAAGCAAATCCTGAACAAGTTGGCTCTGGTTCTTTTGTAGTAAAAGGTAGGGTATTGAATCATACTGGAGCTCAAGTTGTTTGTTATGTAGGTGGATCTGCTTGGCCATTTTTTAATTATAATGCCAATGATGGTACATTCCAATTTCAAATGCGATTTAATTTCCAAGGAGATGTAAAAAGCGTGTTTGTAAAGGCTGTTGGTCCTAATGGGAATGACCAAGAGATTGGATATTTAAGATTGGGAGCAGCCAAACAAGAAAACACTACTAATACCGATTATCAAAATGCTATAGATAAAGCAAATAAGTACTATACTACCAAAAATTATAGTCAAGCATTAATAGCATATCAAAAGGCAAGTAATTTAAAACCAAACGAAACCTTTCCAAAGCAACGAATTTCAGCTATTAAACAAATCCAAGCTCAAGAAAAGTTAAACAAACAATATCAAGCACACATCAACAAAGGAGATTTGTATTACAAAACAGGAAAATATGCTACTGCAAAAGTCTATTACCAAAAAGCATTGGGTATAAAACCAAATGACAAATATGCAAAAGCCAAATTGGAAAGTATTAAAGACAAACTAAACTTAGTAAAACCGAATAGCGGCAAAGTGGTAAAACCTAGCAAAGGGAGTACACCTATAAATAATACAATAATAAAGCCAAGTACAGGAGGAAAAGAGACTACGAAACCAACACCTAACACTTCTAATACAAAGGGAAGCGTAATCGCGAAGCCATCTACAGGCAAGATTATAAAACCTTAACAATTATCAGAAAAAAAAAGACACTATGACAGAAAAGCAACCAAACAATCCATTGCACGGAATAAAGCTTAAGGATATTCTGACTTTTTTGGAAGAAAAATATGGATGGCAAGAATTAGGAGAACGCATCAATATTAATTGTTTTAAATCTAATCCCACAATAAATTCTAGCTTAAAATTTCTAAGAAAGGAACAGTGGGCACGCACTAAGGTTGAGAACCTTTATTTGAGATCACAAAAATAGAACAAACTCGGAGCGTAGCGGAGACCCAAAGGGCTAATCTCTTCTTTTTTTAGTCTTTATTAAAAGAACTGAAAACAAAAAAAGAGGGGATTTGGTTTGGCGGATTTATTTGCTGACGATTGACGCAGGAATACCTTTATTTTCATTTTCTCTCTTTTAATTTTGAATAAACTAGTTCCGACAATATAATCCCCTTGATTTTTTCTTTAAAAAAGATAATAGTTTTTTTAGTATTTTCTGTTGTGCCCGCTGAAAAATAAACTACATCTCCATCCTCGAAATATATTGAGATTACATTCAAGACTCTTGAAGCGCTTGTAACCATACTTAACTTATATACGCAAGAAATATTAACCTTGCTAAAACCTTTAAAAATGGAAAAGTACAATATTTCTACTTCTGTTATTTTCAACACTCTTGGCGAATAATACCCTACAACAATAGGAAACAATAAACACAAAATACTTCCAATTTTTGAATCAGAAAACACTAATAAGCTAAAAAAAATAGAAATTACTACAAGAGAAATGATAAAAAACCACTCTATTGTGAATTTACTATAAATTACAGTATTTTCCTTTTCATCACCAATCAACACCCGACCAATCTTTACTTTGTGAATCAATTAAGGTATAACCTGTAAAGACTTCATTAAGAGAATCGTAAACAGCGTCAATTTTCTTCCCATTTTTCAAATTAATCTGAATATCGTACTGCCCCTTAGCTAAATTACCTACAGCAACGACTATTTTAATTGCATTTAATGTTTTAAGAGCAGGCTCTCCTCCATATTGTAAAGCAAAACTTTCAAGCATAGTTCTATCTCCCTCTCCTGTTTTAGACATGTCATCGAGAGTCAAAGCCACACCTGTTAAGGAGATTGCATCCCCTGACCAAGTTATAACGCCTGCTGAACCTCCAGCTGTGATCAAAGAGGTCGTTATTGCTGCAACCTGAACACCAAAATCAAACATAGCCTCTGCGTCTCCATCAATTTCAGCTTCTTTAGCTGTCATCCATTCAAAAAATGTCCTATCCCATTCTGTAAAATAAGGGCTCTTCTTATTTGAATTATAACTATTACTAGAAAGGTATTTTTTTAATTTAGTTCCTGTTGAATAACCCCAAAAATTATAGAAATTTTTAGCAGTCCAAACTTCATCATAAGCATTTTCATCAAACCAGTCACTATCCCAGTTATATCCGTTGTCAGTAAAGAAAGTTTCTATCTCTTTAGACGAACTTCCCTTATCAAATTTTTTGGTAACAGACTTTCCTTTAGTATCTGTGAGTATTATCTCCTCCAACCCCTCTAACTCAATCGCATGTATCACTTTGTTCCCACTAAAACTATAAGGAGTATAATGCGGATACTTGCTCGTCAACGGATCAACAGCAAAGAACCTACCCAACCTAGGGTCGTGCATTCTGTACTTGTAATTCACACTATTCCCCTTCCCTTTAATCTCATCATCTTTTTCCTGTCCTTGAAACCCATACCTATAGCCAGAAGCAGCCTCCCCAAATCTCCCAGGCATTAACATGCCGTATGGGTAGTACTTAAATAATAAAATAAGACCTTCAGAAAAATCAACCTCAGAATTTGATGCACTGCCTTCGTCCCGAACAACCTCCAATTTTGGAGTGTAGCCAGAAAATAAAGTATCGATATGTAACACAGGGCAACCCATCAGATACTAAAGTACTCAAAAAATCGGTTACTCCAACAATACCACAAAAAAAGAGGGAATTTGGTTTGGCGGATGGTGCTCTTATGCGTCTTTTTGCTGACGAATGATACAGGAATGCCGTTTTATTGCGTTGGGGTGACTGAGGACACTGGGAACAGAAGGACGGGACATTACAATTGGCAACTCAACTTTCACAATTTGTAGATGGATTTCGCAACTTTTTAATAGGTTTTACGTAGTTTTGTAGTATGAGCACAGCTGAACTTAAAACATCACTTCACAGTATGATAAATAATGTAAATGATTCTTCTATTTTAGAAGCTATCTATACTTTGCTATCAAAAACAAAGAGTAATTCATTTATCGATGATATGCAGAATGATTTTACAGAATCCTACAAAGAAATAAAACTACATGTTGAAGGTAAAATTGAGTTACAATCCGCAAGAGATTTTATAAATGAGCTATAACATAATTCCAACTTCTTCCTTTAAGAGAAAGTTTAAAACACTTTTAAAGAAATACAAATCTTTAACTGTAGATTTCAATAACGCTCTTGAAGAGTTAGAGAAAAATGAAAAAGCAGGTACTCCACTTGGAAACAATTGTTATAAACTAAGGCTTGCAATAAAATCTAAAGGAAAAGGAAAATCAGGCGGAGCACGTGTTATAACCTGTGTAAAGGTTGTTAATGAAACAATATATTTAATTAGTATCTTCGATAAATCAAATAAGGAAAATATTTCAGATAAAGAATTGGAAGAATTACTAAAAAACGCAGGTTTACTCTAGTAGACGTAAGCATACGGTTGCATTCATTCATTAAATCTTTTGGCGCTAACAGAAACACAAGGTTAAGAAAAACCTTTTTAAAAGCCTCTAAATCATATATTTATTTTTTAAGTAGAAATACACTTACCAAATAATTCAAAATCTAAAAATTTGTAAGCTTGATTTTCAGAATGTTAATGTTGGCTTTAATGAATTAGGTTCTATTTGGAACATTACCATATTACCCACCTGGAGTTCCATTCTTAAAGTCAAAAAAATCATCAATATAATATTTTGACAAATCACCCTTTAAATATCCCTCAAGAGAATCGCAAGGACTACCAAAATCCATTTCTATACCAACCAAGAGTTCAATCCAAGATAAATTTTCATAAACCCAACTAAAAACTTCAAGTAATTCAGAGTTATTATCAGGTACATATAACACTTTTTTGGCATAAAAGAAAGAACTAATTAGGTATAGAAATCCTCTTTCAGACATGCTGTTCTCAAAAAACTCACTAGCATTAATTATAGGGGTAACAATTACATTTTTTTTATAAAATTCAATTAACCTACCTTCGCAGGTGTAACAAAGAGAATCTTCATCTTTCTCCAAAAAGTTAAAACTGGCTATCGTATGCTTTTCAGTAAATAAGGTAATATTTTCATCTATATATGTTTTTAGGGTTTTCAAATCATTGTAACTATTAGTTAATAGAGGTGTAAAGATATTTTCTTATATTTGAAAAACATAAAATACAAGCTATGGAAATTTTTAAAAGTGAGAGTATTATTGATTTTTT
>CAMZLL010000174.1 GCA_947311505.1 uncultured Cryomorphaceae bacterium | reverse complement strand
TTGCTCGATCATTTGATCTTGATCCTACCGTTTGTGCATTAAGTGGTGGCGAAGATTACGAATTGCTGTTTACAATTTCGCAAAATGATTACGACAAGATAAAAGGAAATCCTCATGTGTCCGATGACTGTCCAATGAGGATTTCCTTTTATCTTGTCGTAATCATTTTGCGAAATTGTAAACAGCAATTCGTAATCTTCGCCACCACTTAATGCACAAACGGTAGGATCAAGATCAAATGATCGAGCAACATTATGCGTAGTTGGATCAATGGGGATTTTTTCTTCATATAGATTACAGCCTACTCCACTTTCTTTGCACAAATGAAATATTTCAGATGATAAGCCATCTGATATATCGATCATACTTGTAGGCTTAACCCCTAACTGTGCTAAGAATTGAATAACATCTTTACGAGCTTCTGGTTTCAACTGGCGCTCCAACACATAATCGTTTCCATCCAGATCTGGTTGCATGTTTGGATTTACTTTCCACACTTCTTTTTCACGTTGCAACAAGGTTAAGCCCATATACGCACCTCCTAAATCTCCAGAAACGACTAATAAGTCTTTGTCCTTTGCGCCTGTTCTATAAACTAATTGTTCTTCTTTTGCTTCTCCAATAGCAGTAATACTAATAACCAACCCGTTAGGACTAGTTGTGGTATCTCCGCCAATGATATCTACTCCATATTGTTCTGCTGCCAATTCAAACCCGGCATATAGTTCTTCGATAGCTTCTAAGGTATATTTACTAGATAAAGCAAGAGAAATTGTTATTTGCCTAGGTTGGGCATTCATTGCATAAATATCGCTTACATTGACTACCACTGCTTTATAACCAAGATGTTTCAAGGGAGTAAACACCATATCAAAATGAACTCCCTCTACAAGCATATCAGTGGTAATGACCGTTTTTCTATTTTCATAATCTATAACAGCTGCATCATCACCAATTCCAAGTTCTGTGCTGGACTGTTTATTTTTCAAATTGATTGTCAAATGATTGATTAAACCAAATTCTCCAAGTTCTTTTAATGTTTTAGGTTGGTTAGATTGTGAGTTCATAAAAATGATATTTTTAAAACAAAAAAAGGCTGGTCATCTAATTGATTAACACAGCCTTAATTTTATAAAGTTATTATTACTTAGTTTTTCTGAGCTTCTTTGACGAAGTCGTCATAACTGATTTCTTTTGTATCTAATTTTACTGTATCTTTTAGGTAAGCAATCACTTTTGCATCAAACAATTGATCATAAAGTTTAGTTGCTTCGTCTCTATTTTCCAATACTTTCTTAGCGTTCTCTGTTAACTCTTCATCAACCGGCACCATCATTCCGTACTGTGCATATTGACTTGCCAAAAGACCTTTTGTGTGTTCTACAACCTCATCAAACTCTACTTTAATTTCACTTTGTTTGATTATTTTATTTTCAATCAATTGCCATTTCAAGGATTGCTTATATTGGTCAAACTCTGCCTCTACTTGTTCCATCGTTACTTCTTTTTCTTTGTTAGATGAAATAATCCATCTTTTTAAGAATTCTTCTGGCAACTTTAGGTCTAATTTTTCAATTAAAGTATCTGCAAAATCTCTTTTGAACAAGCGATCGCTATCAACGGCAAACATTTGAGTCAATTCTCCTTTGATTTTTTCTCGCATCGCATCCACTCCATCAACAACTCCTTCTCCATACACTTTGTCTATCAATTCTTGTGTTATTTCTGCTGGCTCCATTCTTTTTACTTCTGTTACTACCAATTCTACATTGTTAGTCATTTCTGTAGCCTTATCCTTTGCAATACCGAGCATTGCAGCCATATCAGCATCACCTCTTGAAATGGTTCTAGGGTCAATAATCATTGAATCACCAGCTTTTAAACCGATCATCTTTTTCTTAGCATCAGCGTCTTCAAGAAATTCTATTGCGACAGTAGAACTGTGAGTAAAACCACCTTCTACTTTTGCGTCATTCTCGTCAAGTTCTGAAAAGGTTGCCCAAATCATATCTGACGCCTCACTTTTATCTACCGGTGTTAGTTTACCATATCTCTTAGCAAAATCATTTACTTGTTTATCGATTAATTCATCATCAATTTTTACGGTATTGAATGTAAATTTGTTTTTAGCAGATAATTTAACTTCAAAATCTGGAGCCAATCCGATATCGAAAGAGAACTCCATGTCAGATGGATTTTTCCAATCAATATTATTTTCAGCGCCTTCTTTAGGAAGTGGATTCCCAAGAATATTCAAGTCATTATTTTTGATATGATCTTGCAAAGCTTGGTTTAATAATTTATCAACTTCTTCAGCCAATATAGATGCTCCATATTTCTTTTTAACAATAGCTTTGGGTACTTGCCCTTGTCTAAAACCTGGCATGTTAATGTTTTTACGATAGTTCTTTATAGAATCATCATATTTTTTCTGGTAATCTTCGTTAGCAATTTTGATTGTTAAAACTGCATTTAAATCGTCAATGTTGTTTTGTAAAACGTCCATTATCTTTTATTCGTTATTATTAAACCTTAAACTAAAAATGGCATTACGAGATTCGTAATACCATTTTGCTCATTGTGCGGATGGAGGGACTCGAACCCACACACCTCTCGGCACTAGATCCTAAGTCTAGCGTGTCTACCAATTTCACCACATCCGCAATTTTGGTGCTTTTACCAAAATGGAGTGCAAAGATAATTTTTTTTTTTATAATTCCATACATTTTATTAGAATTTAAATAATTCATTACATTTGACACCTATGGATACTGAAAACGCAACAACAAAAGAAAATGAAGCCACCTTCATAAAACATAGATAGAGCTTGTTGAAGCTGCAAAATATCCAAATTGAAAGTCTTCTATATCCTCACCCCCAATAAACAAACATCATCTATCTGTTCTTGATTGCCTTTCCAATCGTTAAATTTAGTTTTTACTACTGTTTCTTGTTCTGAGAGATTGAGTAAATGTATATCTAACATCATTTCACGTATTGGCTTTTGATAAAACTTACGTCCATCTTCTCCACCTTTTTGATCTGGATATCCATCTGTGTGCATATACAACATATCTCCTTGATTTACTTCCACACTATGTTCATGAAGTACAATACGTTCATTATATCCAATGTTTGCTCTATCTCCTTTTATGACCTCCAATTCTCCTTTTGAAATTTTGTAAAGACTAAAGTGTGTACCCGCAAACCTGACTTCCTTAGTTTTGACATTATAACTAATCAATCCGATATCCAAACTATCTTTGACTACTGCATCTGCTGCCCCGCCAACCTTTAATTTTATCCTGTTGTGAAGTTCCTGAATGATAGAAGCAGGGGTCCTCTCTTCAATATCTTTCATTATTTCATTTAATAAATTATTTGCCACCAAGGTCATAAAAGCACCTGGCACACCGTGACCTGTACAATCTGCTACTGCTAGATATTTTAAGTCTCCCTGAGATGCAGTCCAGAAAAAATCGCCACTCACGACATCTTTGGGTTGATAAAAAATAAAGTTATCCTGAAAATTAGCGTTAATCTCTTTTCTAGAAATGAGAACTGATTTTTGAAGGTTCCGAGCATAATCTATACTGTCTGTAATTTGCTTATGTTGACCTCTTAATTCTTTTCTTTGGAAATCGGTCAATTCAAATTGCTCATTTAGTATTTCTTTTTGTTTTTCAATTTCTTTTTTATGGTTCTTAATTTTTCGAATTACATTTAATAAAACCAAAGCAAAAATAAGCACTAAAGCGATTCCGAAAAACAAGTAAGTTTGCTTCTGTTTTTGCTTTTCTAACTCTAAATTTTGTTTTTCTATCTCTGCTTGTTTCAGCAATTGAATTTCTTGATTTCTGATAGAATCTAAAGTAGATTTAAGTTCATATTTCTGCTGGTATTCGTGTTGAATGAGCGCATCTTTATTCTCCATAGAATTTATAGAATCTTTTAAATGCTTATCCGTTACTTTCCCCAATAAAAATAGAAGACCGTAAATAGTTTACGTTGTGCGATGGTAACTTTGTATTTATAAAACAATATAGATATGAATTTTTTAGATTTCCACAAGCATTACCCTGATGAAGAAAGTTGCAAACTAGCTTTTAAAGCTCATAGGGAAAAGGCGGGTATTATTTGTTCAAGATGCCAGAACACCACCCATTACTGGAAGAAAAAACGAGAGCAATGGGAGTGTAAGAAATGTGCTCATAGAACCACTTTAAAGAGTGGAACTGTCATGCACAATAGTAAACTTAGCTTTCAATACTGGTTTATAGCAATGTTATTTATAACGAGTACAAAAAAATCATTTTCAGCCAAAGAGGTACAAAAGCAACTTGGTCACAAACGCTATGAGCCAATATGGGCTATGATGCATAAGTTAAGGTCAGTAATGGGTTTAAGAGATGACTTGTATGATTTAAAAGAGCAAGTTGAACTTGATGAGGGTTTCTTTGAAACCGTTGACATGAGTAGAGATTATAGTAAGGCATTAAAGAGAGGGAGAGGTAGTGAAAAGCAGACTACCGTGCTAGTCAGTACTGAAAGTTTAGATGTAGAAGATAAAAATAAAACACTTAAACCTGGGAAAGAGACTAAATTAAGATATATCAAAATGAAGGTTATAGACTCTTTAAAAAAGGAAGTTTTGAAGTCTGAAGTTGATAAAACTATTGAAAAAGGATCCGTTATAAAGACAGATGGTTCAAATAGTTATAATGATTTAAAAACAGACTACATTCATCATCCAACAGTCTCTACTATGACAGAAAGGTCTAAACTGTTACCGTGGGCTCACACTATGATAAGTAACGCCAAAAGATTATTGTTAGATGTGCATCATAGAATTGATGATGATTTTTTACAAAATTACTTAACCCAACTTGACTTTTTTTACCCTAATTTTTTTATTTCAAAAAATATTTCAAAACATAACCCGATGATTACTAGTGATATAGCGTTTTATCGACAATACTCCAAATAATCATAACGCACTGAAGTACAGTTGTTTGGTATTTAAAACTTCGGGCGTAGTCCCCGAATTC
>CAMZLL010000173.1 GCA_947311505.1 uncultured Cryomorphaceae bacterium | reverse complement strand
TGAGGAAACAAAACGCATTTCCGAACTATTTGCAATTTCAATGTGTCTTATATAGCCAGGATCATTTGAAGATGGAGGGAAGTAAATTGTACTTGTATTTCCTACTTTACTAACTTCAATAACTCCATTTACAGTTAGCTCACTATTAGGTGTAGTAGTCCCAATTCCAACATTTCCATCGGGTTGAATGACCATTTTTACACCATCTACACCTGCGTTTTCTGTCCAAAATTGTAATTTTCCAGAATTATCTGCGCCATCTCTGACTGCGCCAATATGAGCAATTTCATTAGAAACTCCTGCCACATCTTGGATGTTAAAGTCTATTCTACTTCCAAAATCATCGGCCATATTAGCCGTTGTAATATGCTCGACAACTAATCCTGCAGCTGTTCCTGCGGTAGCTACACTTGTCCGCTCTATACGTAGTGGTGGATAATTAGGTGTTCTAATCCTTACTTTACCTTCGGTAAATATATTGTCTGTTATATCGGTAGGAGCAGATGTGGTCGTTTCTTTATACCAATCATGGTCTTCTGCATTTATGGTTTGGTCATAAATACGATTCCATTTAGTTCCATCCCAATAATAATATCCTACACCAGATGCTACATTTGTATTGTAAACCAATAAGCTGGTAGTAGGGGAGGTGACAGGGGCGGCTGTATTGACATTTGCAATATCTACCCGAGGTATTAGTAATCCTTTTGTAGTTGATACGATATCCAGCATTGCGGAAGCATCGGGGTTTGTCCCTGTTGTGTTTATTCCAACGTTTTGAGCGGTATAATGCATACCTGTCATTACTAATAATATGAGGATGGTTTCTTTTTTCATTTATTATGTATCTTTTGTTATTTCTTAATAAGGTTGCTCGTAATAACTAACCTGACTTTTCAATTCAAATGTAGTAAATTCTTTTTAATTCTTTTTAATTCTTTTTAATTCTTTGATTGTAAAGTTGCATCACACTCTTGAGATGGCTTTACCCTTCCAACGCAACGACTTCACTAACATCAGGCATGTGTGTTTTTAACAAAGATTCTATACCTCCTTTTAAAGTTGCTGTTGACGAAGGGCATCCGCTGCAAGCTCCCCGAAGCACAACGGTCACCACTCCTGTCAATTCATCAAAGCTTTTAAAATCTATCGCCCCTCCATCACTTTCTACAGCTGGACGAACATATTCTTCTAGTAGGTTGAAGATTAATTTATCTGCTTCAGTTTTTAATTCTGGAGCTTCAGAAGTGGTAGTAGTTGCTCCAGAATTATCCGTTGTTTCAATTTCTCTGGCTTCAGGTATTTTTTCCACAACATCGTCATGATTTTCGAGCCAATCTTTTACAAAAATACGAAGTTCATTTATTATCATTTCCCAAGTTATCGTATCTACCTTGGTAATAGTAACAAAGTTATTTGCAAAAAATAAAGACTTAACAAATGGGAAGTTAAATAGCGCTTCAGCCATTGTCGAATATCCTTTCGCTTCTTGCATAGATAAAAATTCGGCAGTTTCTCCGCCATTCATCAACATGATATCCGCTACCAGTTTATAAGTGCTCGGGTTAGGGGTTGCTTCTGCGTATATGGTTACATTTCTTTTCATTGTCTAATTTTATTATATTTGTAAAAGTAATCAGATTATAACGAATGGCATTAATAAAATCAATCTTAAACAAAACTCCAAAATTTGGAGCAGATATTTACCTGGCTGAAAACGCCACAATTATTGGAGACCTTACTTGTGGAGACAATTGTAGCTTTTGGTTTCAGTCAGTAGTACGAGCAGATGTCAATTCCATAATAATGGGCAACAAAGTAAATGTACAAGATGGTGCTGTAGTACATTGCACATATTTAAAACACCCAACTGTTATAGGTAATAATGTATCCATTGGGCATAAAGCGATTGTCCATGGTTGTACCATCGAAGACAATGTATTGATAGGCATGGGGGCTATTGTTATGGATGCTTGTGTTATTGGTTCGGGTAGTATTATAGCAGCTGGTTCAGTAGTTACACAAGGCACAAATGTTGAGCCCGGAACAATTTATGCAGGAATTCCTGCAAAGAAAATAAAAACTTTAGACCAAGGTTTGTTTGAAGGAGAAGTTATGCGTATAGCAGATAACTATGTGAAATATTCAAGTTGGTATCAAGAGAAAGAATGAAAGTCCTTGGGTATATATCGTTATTGTTTTTTTCGTTTAACTGTTTGGGTCAAATCAATTTTGTGAAAAAATCGTTTTATTTTGATAGTGGAATTTCCTTGTTAAATTCAAAACAAAAAGCAACTATTGATAGTTTATTAAAAGTTACTAAACACGATTCGATTTCGTTAGTCGGATATACAGATTCTATCGGTAACCAAAAATACAACCTCGCTCTTGCAACTAAAAGATGTGTGGCTGTAAGGGATGAAATTAGTAAAATAGATACTAGCGTGATAATAACATACCTGGCTAAAGGAGAGAATTCTCACTCAAATTCTTTAGAATGGCAAAAACGTAGAGTTGAGATTACGATTTATACTATCGAAAAAGACCATAAAACAAAAAAAATAGTACAAAGCCCCATCGTTCAAAAAAACATAATTTCTGCTACCAAGAGTGCAACAGGAAATATAAAGCCTATACCTCCAAAGCAGATTTTTAGCGACTTATTTCTTTCATCGGATAAAATAGTTGTAGAAAATTTACAATTTGAAGCAGGTAGTAACCGATTTCTTCACGATAAAGCGCCAAACGAATTGTTTTACTTAGCCGATTTGCTAAAGAAACAACCTACATTACAAATTGAAATAGTCGGTCATGTTTGTTGTATCAATGATAAGAAACTGTCTGTAGATCGAGCAAAAAAAGTAGAAACTTTCCTTAGGTCAAAAGGAGTCCCCAAAAAGCAAATGACTCACAAAGGTATGAGCAACACAGTGCCTTTAGTAAAAGAAATAACAAAAGAAGATCAACAAAAAAATAGAAGGGTCGAAATATTAATACTAGAACGATGATAAAACAGTTAGTATATTTAGTTTTGATAGGCACATTGTTTTCTTGTGCATCCAAAAATGTAGAAAATAAAAAAGAGAATTCAGCAAGTACGTATGAGCAAGATGAGGTGCTCGCATCGATTCAGGAT
Source organism: uncultured Cryomorphaceae bacterium (assembly GCA_947311505.1). Taxonomy (GTDB): domain Bacteria; phylum Bacteroidota; class Bacteroidia; order Flavobacteriales_D; family Parvicellaceae; genus Parvicella. The sequence goes on along the minus strand of CAMZLL010000173.1, from coordinate 6,058 downwards.
AAAATGAATACGCAACAAAATTGCTGGAATATTGGCGATTTGGATTGTTTTATGGAAAGTTATTGGAAATCTGATTCGCTATTGTTTCTCGGTAAGACAGGAATCAGCTATGGTTGGCAAACGACATTGGAGAATTATAAAAAAGGATATGCATCTGTTGAAGAGATGGGGCAACTAACTTTTACCAACCAAGTGATACACTTCATAGACAGAAAGACAGTGCAGGTTATTGGAAAATGGTATTTGAAAAGAGCGGAAAGATTGGGCGATTTAGAAGGACATTACTCTTTAATTTGGCAAAATAAAAAAGGAAATTGGGTGGTCATTTCAGATCATTCTAGTTGAAACCAATCAGCGACTATAAAAACTTGATTTTTCATTTCCTTATCTGCAAAAAACAAATACATTTGCATCTTCAAATTTTGAAATAAATTTTAATAAAACAATAAAGATATGTCAGGAAACAGAACATTTACAATGATAAAACCAGATGGTGTAGAAGCAAACAACATTGGTAACATTCTTCAAATGATTTCAGATGCTGGTTTTACCATTAAAGCAATGAAATTAAAAACTTTAACAACTGAGCAAGCAAAAAAATTCTACGAAGTACACGCAGAGCGTCCATTTTATATGGAATTGGTTGAGTACATGACTTCAGGTCCTATTGTAGCTGCAATTCTTGAAAAAGATAATGCAGTAGCAGATTTTAGAACTTTGATAGGGGCTACTGATCCTTCTGAAGCTGAGGCTGGAACGATAAGAGCTAAGTATGCTGAATCTAAAGCTAAGAACGCAGTTCATGGTAGTGATAGTGATGAAAATGCTGCTATTGAAGGTGCTTTTCACTTTAGTGATGAAGAAATCGTAGGATAATTATTTTTTCACAAAATCTTTAAAAAGGTTGTTTCTTGTATTTGAAGCAACCTTTTTTTGTATATTGAATTTTTTAGTGCAACTTTAACAAACTTTAACTCGTCCAAAAGTCTAGAAACCATTCGTTATGAAATATATCTTACCACTTGTGCTCTCCATTTTTTTATCATTTAATTACTATGCTACACATATTCCAGGCTCAAATATTACCTACGAATGTCTTGGGAATAATCAGTATGTAGTTACGCTGACACTCTTTGAAGATTGTGGAACTGCATTTATAGGCAACACTTCGCAAACGCTTAATATATCAAATTCATGTGGTTTTACCAGCCCTAGTTCTGTCACCGTTACCAATACCATATTTCAGCAAGAAGTTTCTCAGTTGTGCGATTCTCAATTGGCAAATAGCGAATGTAATGGAGGAACAATGCCCGGTATATACATGCATCAATGGGTAGATACCATAACATTACCTGGTTTGTGTGATTCTTGGACATTTTCTTATTCCAGTTGCTGTAGAAATGCCTCAACTAATCTAGTTGGAACGAGTAACGCCACTTATATCGAAACCGTTTTAAACAGCGCTACCGAACCATGTAATACTTCGCCTACTCCTACTACTCAAATGATTCCTTATGTTTGTGTCAATCAACCAGTCGTTTATAATCTAGGTATATATGAGCCAGACGGGCATACACTAGTGTATTCTTTGGTGAATTCTCTTACAAATAGCGGTACTTCCGTGCCGTACTCTGGTGGGTATAGTGGTACTACTCCTATTCCTGGCATGACCATTAACAGCGTTACTGGAGACATTACTTTTACTTCTGCTATTACAGGTAATTTTGTGGTTGCAGTGCTCATCGAAGAGTACAATTCTAATGGAGATTTGGTAGGTAGTGTGCTTCAAGATTTTCAGTTTGAAGTCATAACTTGCCCTGCCAACACCAATCCTGTAATACCAACAGGAATTACAAATTACACAGGAGACGGTTTTTTAATTGCTAGCAATGAAATTGAAATGTGCGTAGGTGATGCGTTTTGCTTTGATCTTGAGTTTACAGATTTAAATGCCAATGATTCCATTTTTATTACTTCTAATATTGCGTTAGCATTACCAGGTGCTACTGTTACGCAAACCTCTTGGTCTTCTCCTGCTGTTGTCAACGTTTGTTGGACGGCAACATCAAGTGTAGCAAGTCCTACTTCGGTCGTTTTTACAGCTAGAGATAACGCTTGCCCCATGTTCGGAGTTACTTTTTATCCTATTATTGTAAATATCCTTACAAGCACAGATGCAGGTCCAGATCAAACGATTTGTGCAGGAGATTCTGCCTACTTAACTGCATCTGGAGGTACTCAATTTACGTGGACTGCTATTCCTGGTGGAGATACGATTATTATCGGAAACACATTTAGTTGCGATACCTGCGAAAATGCTTGGGCAAAACCTTCAGTTACGACTTCTTATATTGTAACGAGTAATTTATCAGGGAATTGTATAAGCACAGATACCGTAACTGTAAATGTAGTTTCAGATTTTAACTATTCATTGACACAAAGTAGTACTACTAGCTGTATCAATAGTTTAATCAATTTTAATACGATTGTAAACCCAGTCGGTGCTTATGTTTACACTTGGTCGCCCGCTGCTAATTTGGATGACCCCACTATTGCAAATCCCACACTGACACCTTCTACGGCTGGTAGTTTTGATTATGCGCTGGAAATACTAGGTCCTTCTGGTTGTATAAAATTCGACACGTTGAACGTGGTTGTTGCTTCTGCCTATAGCCCAGATTTTAATCTCGTTGTTAATCCTACTACTTTAGATTGTGGAGATACCGTTAATTTATCCGCTACCTTAAATGGAGGAGCACCAGTAGCTTGTGGCTTGAGTCCTAATACGAGTTGCTCGGCAACAGCCGCAGATTATGTGATAGGAACAGCTACCGGGAGCAATACCCCTAATAATTATCCTGCTCCTTTTGGAAATTGGTATAAAAACGCAAAACATCAATTTGTATATACTGCTTCTGAACTTAATGCTATGGGATTAACAGGTGGGAAAATTACCAATCTTGCTTTTGAAATAACTGCAATAAATGGCGATACGATATACCAAGATTACACCATTAAAATGGGATGCATAACAGATTCGATACTCACATTTTGGCAAACAGGTTTGTCAACGGTGTATTCACCTCAAAATTATAACATCGCTCTAGGATGGAATGATTTTACTTTTACATCTGCCTATGAATGGGATGGTCTATCCAATATTGTAGTAGAAATTTGTTATAACAATTTAAGTACTCAATTCTCCCAAAATTCTATTTCTCCTTTTATGAATACGGGGTATATCTCAACACTTTATTATAGAAATGATGTCCAAAATGCTTGTAATGCTTTTGCCAGTACCCCTTCTTCTAATCGTGCTATCATTAGATTTACTTCTTGTCCCACTATTCCAGATCCAAGTTTGTATGGATTTGAATGGACGCCTGCTGTAAATGTAGATAATATAAATGTAGATAGTACTTTTGCAGTGCCCCAGATCAATACAACGTATCAAGTAGTGGTAACAGCCCCAAATGGAGGATGTGCTGCTTCAGCATCTGTAAATGTAACGGTGCTGTGTTGTTCCGCACCTATACCCAATATTACTGATGTGCTTTGTATTGGTGGCAATACTGGTTCAGTAGAATTATCTACAACCTCTAATGTGCCTGGTCCATATATTATTCATTTAATTGATCCCATCTCGAATACTATTCTTCAAGCCGATTCAAATGTTGTGACTACGACTACTTTTGGAGGTTTAATGGCGGGTAATTATCAAGCTACTTTTCAAGATGCGAACGGTTGTACCTCTGATACTTTATTTACAGTTGTAGAATTACAAACACTTCCTGTAGTATCCAACGACACGTCAATGTGTACTACTGATTCTGTTTTATTAATTGCTACCAATGGTGTTTCTTTTAGTTGGTCTGCCACAACTAATTTGTCAACTCCTACAAATGATTCAACTTACTTTACTGGTGCTGTTTCTGAATTAGTTTATGTTGACGTGGCTGATGGAAATGGTTGCATGAGTAGAGATTCTATTCAGATTACTGTTAATGCTTTGCCTGTCATTAACATTAGTAATGATACAGCTATTTGTATAAATGATACTATTCCGCTTTCCGTAAATAGTATAGCAAGTACCTATTCTTGGTCGCCAGTAGCTTCAGTTATAGATCCTAGTTTAGAAAATGTAATGGTATTCCCCAGTGTTTCAACAAACTATAAGGTAATTGTAACTGATGCAATAGGGTGTAGAGATAGTGCTACGGTGCAGGTAACTGTAAACGCATTGCCAATTTTAGATGCAGGTCTAAACGATACCATTTGTTTTGGAGATACAACGCAACTAAATGGAGTAGGAGTAGGAACAGTTTCGTGGTTACCTTTAGATAGCATCTCTGATGCAACGATTCTAAACCCAATGGTTTGGCCGTCTGTTACTTCTGATTATATCTTACGAATTACAGATGCCAATACTTGTGTAAATTATGACACGGTTAACATTCTAGTAAACACCTTGCCAAATGTAAATGCAGGTGCAGATGAAGTGATTTGTATCTATGATTCTGTTCAATTAAATGCAAGTGGAGCGACTGATTATCTTTGGTTGGTTAATTCTGATTTGGACAATGCAACCATAAGTACTCCTTGGTCAAGTACACAAGCCACAATAGATTATATTGTGCAAGGAACAGATGCAAACGGATGTATCAATGTGGATACTATGCAGGTTATGGTTAATTTGTTGCCTATTGTAGATGCAGGTGCAGCTATGCAGATTTGTATCGGTGATTCGGCTCAATTGCAAGCAGTTGGAGCAAACTCTTATACTTGGTCGCCTAGTTTAGAAATGAATAATCCACTTATAGGAAACCCTTTAGTAGGGGCTTCGGATACCACAACCTATTTTGTAATAGGAACCGACCTAAATGCTTGTTCGAATGTGGATTCAGTTATTATCACTGTCAATCCATTGCCATCTATTACGATAAGTCCGGATGTGAATATTTGTAAGAGTGATACAATTCAAATTTCAGCAAGTGGTGGGAGTGCGTATTCTTGGTTGCCTAGTAATTCATTGAGTAATTCTACTATTTTTGATCCATTGGCAAATCCTGATACAACAACTGTTTATGTCGTTACTGTTACGGATAGCAATATGTGTGTTAATTATGATTCTACCGTTGTGAATGTCTTTAGAGTAAGTACTGTGAATGACACAACAATATGCGAGGGACAACCAGTACAATTAAGCGTGTACGGTTCGCCTGGTACTACTTATAATTGGATTCCAAATTATGCATTAACAGATAACACCATCTCAAATCCCGTAGCTACTCCAGATACTACTACAACCTATACCGTAGATGTGTCAGATTTGGCAGGATGTCAAGATCAAACGACCACGACCATTTTTGTGAATCCTATTCCAATCCCAAATTTTGGATATACGGTACAGGCTGGCTGTGATGGTATTGTTGTAAATGTAGCTGATAGTAGCGTGGGTATTGATACTTACAAATGGACGTTTAGTAATGGCGAAAGTAGTACAGAAATAAATCCGGAAGTGGTTTTTAATTACGATGGACCTTTCTCTATAGAGTTGCTTGCAACTACAAATTTAGGGTGTGCAGTAACCATGCTGCAATCCAGTAATGCTGATAAGTTTGAAGATTACTATAGTATTTATATACCTAATGTATTTACGCCAAATGGAGATGGAGATAACGATACATTCTTAATCGGTGTACCGGGAGAATTGGCTCCTTGCTTAGATGTAAATATCTACAACAGATGGGGGCAACATATGTTCAGTTCATTTGGTACTATAATAGCTTGGGACGGAAAAACTCCAGAAGGCGATGTTGCACCAGAAGGAACGTATATGTTCACGATAGAAATTAAGGGCAAAACATATTCTGGTACCGTTAACCTGTTTAGATAGACTCGAAGCTCTCTTAAAATACAATCCCACTGATTGGTTTTGTTGGTTTGTTCTTATTTTCAGTAGATTTTATGAGTTTCCGTTGATCTATTTTGTAAGTTATGCAACTGGTTTTTGCGTGAGGGATAGGAACGGCATCCTCCGAAAGCTTTTTGGAGCTTT
>CAMZLL010000172.1 GCA_947311505.1 uncultured Cryomorphaceae bacterium | reverse complement strand
TGTTGGTAATACATAGATTTTATGCCCAATTGCCAAGCTGTAATATAGATACTGTTTACATCTTTTATTGGCATGTCTGGATGCACCATTACATTTATAGATTGTGCTTGGTCTATAAATTCCTGTCTGTTAGATGCTTGATATACAATGGTTTTTTGATCTATCTCAGAATAGGTTTTGAATACATCTTTTTCGTGTTCAGTTAAGAAATCTAAATGCTCAACCGAACCGTCTCTGTCTCTAATACTTTTCCATACTTCATTGGTGTTTTCTCCTTTTTCTTCAAGAAGATCCACTAAGAAGGTGTTTTTAATAGTCGTCTTTATTTTTGCAATATCTTTTACATAGCAGTTAGACCAAATTGGCTCAATTCCTTGAGAAACTTGCCCCAAGATAAATGCTGATGACGTGGTTGGTGCTATGGCGTTTAATGTTGTATTTCTTCTTCCGTATCCTTTTAATATTGTTGGTTCTCCAAACAAAGTTGCCAATTCTTCAGATGCTTTATATGATTTTTCTTGTATGAGTTTAAATATTTCACTGTTCAAATCAAAGGCTTCTTGACTATCAAATGAAAGCATTTTTGATTGTAATAACGAATGCCATCCAAGTGCACCAAGCCCCAATGCTCTGTTTTCTTTGGAAAAATTGTACGCTTTTTCCATAAATCTAAATGTCAATTGATCGTCTCTATCTTCAGAATCTCTATAAACTTCTAGTTTTTGAATGAATTCTTCCATTACAGCATCTAAGAAATACGTAAGTGTCTCTACAGCATCAGTATCTTTCCATTTGTCAAAATGCAATAAATTCATTGATGATAAGCAACATACAAATGACCAGTTCTCGTTAGATGGTAACATAATCTCAGTACAAAGATTACTTCCATAAATTTCTAAATTCTTGTCCTTATATACATCTACTGTTCCATTGTTTGCGTGATCTTTGAAAAAGATGTATGGGTAGCCTATTTCTCCTCTACGTTGCAATACTTTTGCCCATACTTTTCTTTTCTCAATATCTCCATCGATCATTTCTTGCATCCAGGCATCACCAACTGTAACACCATGCGTCAATTCCTGAATTGGATTACCTTCTGTACCTATTTCTAAAAATTCATTAATATCTGCATGATCAATAGGTAAATAAGGAGCAAAACGACCTCTTCTTACTGAACCTTGACTGACAACATCTACCATTTTTTCAAACAATTGCATAATGTGAACAGATCCCGAAGACGATCCGTTATTTTTTACACCTGTGCCTCTGCCTCTTAATTTTCCGAAGTATCCAGAAGTCCCTCCACCAAGCTTAGACATCATTCCTACTTCTGATTGACTGTAGAGAATATCTCCCATATCATCTGCTATATGAGAGCCAAAACAGCTAATTGGCAAACCTCTTCTTTTCCCGAAGTTAGACCAAATCGGAGATGCTAAAGAAAAGTATCCTTCTGCCATATAACCGTAAAACTTGTCTGCAAATCCATCAATTTTCAGGATTTTCTCTGCGTTTTGGGCTATTTCCATTATTCTTCCTTCAGGTGTCACGCCATCGGTAAGATATCCAGACTCAAGAAATTTACGGCTGTTGTCTGTTAACCAACTAATGTTGGGTTTATTCATTTGTTCTCTGGCAGTTGTTTGCGCCTGAACTAAACGGTCGTAATTTGGTGATTCTGTGGTTGTTTTTGTTTGTGTGTCGTTGCTCATTTTTAAAATAAATCTTCGTGTGTTATACTTTTTGTTCTTTTGCTATAGTTGATGGATCTTTTTACAAAGAAATCACCGTGTTTGGTTCCGATTATTTCATCATCAAACCATTCTGTTTTTGCTACTAATTCTTGATCTACATCAAATACTTTTTCTATTCCGATGCTTTCTAATGAATTGTTGAATCTATTTTTTATAAATTCATTGATTAATTCTTTGGGTAAGAAGTCCAATTCTCCTTTTTCAAAAATCCAATCTACGATTGTACTTTCTGATTCAAATGCTTCTACACAAAGTTTTCTTACTTTGTCGCTATGTGCTGCATCAAACCACTCCGGATTTTCTTTTTTGATTATTCTGATGATATCAATTCCAAAATCTCCATGAATTTGCTCCTCTTTGGATGTTGCTTCCACCACGTTGGATATTCCTTTAAATAAGTTTTTATGCTTATTAAAAGCCATGATGATTAAAAATTGTGAAAATAAGGATACATGTTCTATAAATAAAGAGAATAATAGAATAGACTCTGCATATTCTTTATTGTCTTCACTTTTGGAATTTTTAAGTGCATTTTCTAGATATTGCACTCGTTTCATTATTACTGGTTTTTTCTTTAGGTTTTTAAACTCATTGTTTAAACCTAATATTTCTAGTAAGTGAGAATAGGCATCTTGGTGACGAACTTCACTCTCTGAAAAAGTTGCTCCTACGGAACCAATCTCTGGTTTTGGCATTTTTTGATATATGTCTCCCCAGAATGTTTTTACTGCTACTTCTATTTGAGAAATAGCAAGCATTGTGTTTTTTAATGCTTGTCGTTCGGCTTCGGTCAGGGCTGTTTTATAATCTTGAATATCGCTCGTGAAGTTAAATTCTGTGTGAATCCAATAAGAATGTCTTATGGCATCAACATAATCGTTTAACTCTGGATATTCGTAGGGTTTTAAGTTGATTCTTTTTTCAAAAATATTAGATTCTCTATTTCGAGCTTGCTCATCTCTATATAGAATATATGCTTTTGCTACGTTTTTAAATGGGCTATCCATCAGACGAGCTTCTACGATGTCTTGTACTTGCTCTACTGTAGGAGTATAGCTACTGTCTTGTAGTTTTCTTTGGAGTAATGTGCCTAAAACAATCTGAGAAATGCCCTCTGCATCTTGTCTGGTGCCTTGTTCTACAGAGTTCATCGCTTTTTCAATTGCGCTTGTTATGTTTCCTAAAACAAAAGTCGTGACTTCGTTATCCCTTTTTATGATGTGAGTGATTTGCATATCTGGTTTTTTTATTAAAGTAAAAAAGGTGAGAAATACTCAAGATATTTCTAGAGCTATTTTCTACTACAAAGAAAGAAATAAATAGTGTTGCTTTTTCGTCTTGTTGAAATCTTTCGGGAGATATTGTTACGAACGAATTGTTAATAACCTTTGTTTTTAGTTTCGTATCTCTTTGTTACATAAGGTTTTGATTGGTGGTTTTATTTTTTTGCAATTACATTATTAAATTATCAGGTTGCCTTTTTGTTGCGATTGCATCTGTTTTTCAGAGGTTTAAAAAAACGATTTTAATCTTAAATCTATGTTAATAAGTTTCGTCTTTTTTTTATCGCAATATTTTGAGAAATAATAGGAATTTTAATAATTAATGTATATGCATATTTGGAGGGGTAACTTGATTATTGAAATATAAAAAGCATAAGCACAAAAAAAGAGCTATCCGATTTCGAATAGCTCTTTTGATTTCTAAATGAGAAATATTTTAGTGACCGCTAACTGGTCCTGCAGGTTTTACTTCAGGAGTTGCTCCAGCTGCAGGGTTTAAAACTTCACCTTTGATTCTAATAACTTTGTTTGGTGCATTAGATGCGTTAGAAGTGATAGTTACCGTTTTGTTGATTAATCCAATTCTATTGGTAGCATATTTTACCTTTATAGAAGAACTTGCTCCTGGTGCGATTGGTTCTTTTGGCCAAACTGGCACTGTACAACCACAAGATCCTTTTGCTTTTGTAATTATTAATGGTTCTGTACCTGTATTTGTAAATACAAATTCGCATTCTCCATTTGCATTTTGTTCTATTTTACCATAATCATGTACTTCTTTTTCAAACTCCATTTTAGCTTTACTTGTTTTAACTGCTGGTGCAGGAGATGACGCAGGAGCCTGAGCGTTGATGTTAATTGCCAATGTTGCCATTAGCATCAATCCGAATGTGAAAATTGCTTTTTTCATTTTTTTAAAAATTTTAGTTGTTTATTAATTTATAATTCGTTGTAAATATAAAGCCATTTTTAGATTTGGTCTAAAAATTAACATGTTATTAACACGAAAGTTAATCTCAAAAAAAAGCCATTCAAATTTGAATGGCTTCTATAGTGGTTGTTCTATTTTAATTTTCCGTGGCAGGTCTAGTTCCTGCTGCAGGGTTTAAGACTTCTCCTTTGATTCTAAGTACGGCATTTGGTGCGTTAGATGCGTTAGACATAATCGTGATTGTCTTGTTGATTAGTCCTATTCTTTTGGTGTCGTATTTCACTTTAATAGAAGAACTTGCTCCGGGTGCAATTGGGTCTTTAGGCCAAACAGGTACAGTACATCCGCAAGATCCTTTGGCATTTTTAATGATTAATGGTTCGTTACCTGTATTAGTAAATACAAATTCACATTCTCCGTTTCCGTGTTGTTCTATCTTCCCGTAGTCGTGTAATTCTTTATCAAATTTTAATTCTGCACCTCCTAAATTGGGGAGGTCTTGTGCTTTGATGTTCATCGCTAATGTTGCCATTAGCATTAATCCGAAAGTAAAAATTGCTTTTTTCATTTTGTTTGTTTTTAGTGTTGGTTAATTAATCTGTCTCAAATATTATCATTTATTGTGGAATGTTGTCTTTCTTTAACACAATTTTAACAATATCATTTGTTTAGTCATATCCAATTACTATACCATTATTTTATAACTGAAGTTTCGGATCAAATTTTTGCTAATTCCTTTTTAGTAAGCTTTTAGTAAGAAGATTAAGTTTGAGGCTAGAGTAAAAATTTTACGAATGCGTTACCTAAAGGTAATAAGTAAGTTAATTTTTGCGACAACGAAGAAATCTATTAACCCGAAAAATTCATCATTTATAGGGTGAAATTGGGTGTAAAGTGTTATCTTTATTGTGTTTATCAAAGATAAGTTACACTTTAAAAATAACCCAATTTTGAGTACTAAAGAAATATTATTTTACCGAGGAAAAAAAGAGATTTCAGTAAATTTTTCAGCATCAGAAATTAGTTCAG
>CAMZLL010000171.1 GCA_947311505.1 uncultured Cryomorphaceae bacterium | reverse complement strand
TAGTTATGGCAACGGCAGTAAGGATTACCCCCCCCCATTTTTTTGGAAGTTGAAATTTTCATAAAGTATAATTTAGGTTAGTAACTCTAATTCTCTGCTAAGTTAGAAATTTTATTTTAATATCCAAAAAAATGGGGGGGGGTAATCCTTACTGCCGTTGCCATAACTAGCTTTAGTACTATGAGCGTCTTTTCTCAAACGCAAACAAATACACTGCCTGCCAATGGAAAAGTTGGTGTTGGTGTAGCGGTTCCCGCTTGCGAATTAGATGTAAAAGGAGCGACAGCATTAGATGGCACACTTCGAGTAAAAGACAGTGTGCGATTTGAGAAAAAACTAATAGTAGATCAAGATACTCGTATAAAGGGAAAAACCATAGTAGATGGTAACCTGCGTACAAAAGCAAATCTAAAGGTGCAAGGAAATGCACGTGTAGATGGAAATTCCAGAATAATAGGAAACAATGTAGTAGATGGCAATCTAAAAGCCAAATCAAATTTGCGGGTATTGGGCAATACTATAACCGAAGGCAACAGCAGAATAGACGGGAATACCAGAATATTTGGTGTTACTAAGATGAAAGGAGACGCTTTTGTAGAGGGCGATTTTAAGTTTAAGCAATTAGCAGATCCTACAGCTATAGGAGATCAATGGTTGACCATAGATGAAACTGGGAAAGTGAAATCCTTAGATAAAGCAGGGTTATTAAACTTAGTTTATTCAGAAGCGCAAGCACTACCTTGTTTAAATATTGGGACAGGTTTAATACCAGCTCCCACTTGGCAAAATACTACAGGAACGAGTGGAGTAGGAGGCATCCCTGCAGTATTGTATACAGACCAAGATTGTCCCTTTCAAGTAGGTATTCGTACAAGTACCCCAATCGCTACCTTAGATGTAAGAGGAACTTTTCATGCATCTAATTATGCGGGTATAGGCGTGACTCCTCAAAGTGGAATAAAACTATATGTAGAAACTAACGGAGGAACAGAATCAGGAATATGTTTAGACATGCCCAATACTGATGATTATATATATGGATATAAAATTAGACTGGACAATGATAATGTAAAAGGAGTAGCAATTAATAGATTGGACACCGGAGAAGATGTGTTTAGAGTATATGGCGATGGAAGAATAGAAGGAAAAAGCTTGCGGTTGTCTCAAAGCATCTGGGCAGATTATGTTTTTGCCGAAGATTACGCATTACTATCTTTAGATGATTTGGAAGCTTATATTCAAACCAATCACCATTTGCCAAATGTGCCAACTGCCAAAGAGGTAAAAGAAAAAGGAGTAGATGTAGGGGGTATGAATGCCGTATTGCTAGAAAAGGTAGAAGAATTGACATTGTACATCATCCAGTTAAACGCAGAAGTGCAAGTATTAAAGAAAGAAAATACGAAGATTCAAAAGACCATAAATGGTACCCTTAATAACGAACCTGCAAATAACAACCCCTCTAAAAAATAAGAAGATGAATATTTTTACACTGCTAAAAACAAGCAAGATACTACAAATAACAAGTATTCTTTTAGCTTCTTACAGTTGGACGAATGCGCAGATTTATACGCCACTAACACCCCATAGCATACCTTATCTGTCATTAACTCCAGATAATATGACAAACTTTAGCGGGCTAAAAGAAGCGTACAACATAAAAGATGAGGACAACGACAACGTAACCATACAGATCAATGGTAGCCAAAATGTAGAAGTAAAAGCGAGTAATGACATCCATTTTGATGGCGAGTGGTTGGTAGAACCAAATGCAAGCGGAAATTTTTACGCACATATAGAAGACCCTATGTTTGATTTGGTGTGGTTCACACCTAATAGTTCCCCTGGATTTGTACCACGATACGAAAAACTAGAATTGGGTTTACAATTTAAAGATGAAATAAACCAAGCAATTGAAAATTACATTTTGAGTTCAAATAACAACCCTAAGTTAAATCCATTTAACCCTGAAGACATAGAAGTAAAAGCTGAGTTTTCTCATGGACTTTTAGCAGGCGGTTCACAACACGGATATCCTCAGCCTCCTTTTTGGTATACCCCTCAAAAGGTTTATGGTTTTTACTACAAAGAATTTGAGAGAGATTTGAGCGATTCCGATCCAAATGAGTGGAGTTGGAATGCTTTGGAAATGACCGATCAAGTAAATTCTAAATACAATTTCAGAATTCGTTTTGCACCACCTGAGTATGGATTGTGGAAGTGTAAAGTTTCCGTTACGGTAAATGGTTATCCATTAATGGAGGCAAAAGAATTTACGTTTACGTGCGCGTACTCTACCAACCATGGCTACATGAAGATAGGACCAAACAAAAGGTACTTTACCATAGATGATGAAACGTATGTGCCTGCTGGCAAGAATTTTCCTTCTCCCGAGACGGATTATAATTCCTGGGACGATTGGACTAGTTACAACGGTAGTAACCCATTGGTTTATAATGATCATAGATTTAACCCAGGTAATTTTATTAACCACCAAAATGCACTTAAGAAATATAGTGAAACAGGAGGGCAGTTTTTTAGAATGATGCTTTTTGGTAGTGCTTTTGAAATAGAGCATGAGCATCTAAACAATTATTACGATAGAATGAATAGCTCTTGGGAATTGGATCGTTTTTTAGAAACATTAAAAACGAATGATTTATTGATGGAATTAAATTTACAATATACCTCCTCTTTTCAAGAGTTAGAAGGTAATGATGTTATTTACAACTGGACATCTAATTACGACCACCCTGTAGATCCATCTAACCCACCAGATACATGGGGTGGAGATTGCATGCATTGCGTTCAGTGCCAGAAAAAAGATGATGTTGGCTACTGTTACCATACAGAACTCGGACTAGCTGAGCCTTATGAGTTTTTTGTAGATGCAGATGCAAAAGAGTACTACAAAAGAAGGTTGCGTTATATTGTTTCTCGTTGGGGATACTCTACCAATATTACCATTTTTGAGATGGTAAATGAAATTAGCGGGATTGATATTAATAAGGGGTATTATAAATATTCTCCAGGTGATGGTTGCGAACTAATTATAACTGATACATTAGGGGTTTATCAAACAAGTGAAATAAATGGACAGCCTCTGCCGGGGGTGTCCTCAGTACCTGCAGCAATATCGCAATGGCACCATGAAATGGGAGGGTTTCTAAAAACAGATCAACATTTTTCGCAGTTGACGGCTGTTAGTTATTTGCTTGGTGGACCAGATTTCAGTGGTGGTGACGCTTCTTTTTATTCTGACAATATAGATGTTAGGACTTACAATCCATATTACGGTTCTTTGAGCGGGTGGGAGACTGATGTACAGCGTATGTATACTGATAGAGAGATTATAGATGCTATTGGTGCTGTTTCAGGTATACAACCAAAACCTCTCTATTTCGCAGAAACTGGTGATGGAGAATATAATGAATGTGATAACGGTATTAGTTTTATGAAAAAACTATGGAAACCATTTTTTACAGGCGCATCAGGTGCGGGTAATACTTGGTACTACCGATATCAACTGGATAAAAACCAAAAAATAGAAGTATTTCAAGATTTTGTAGATGGGATTAATTTTGCATCGATTAATGCAGATTGGCGACCACAAAAGGATGTGTGGTCAAACAATCAAGTATCCATGTTTGCATTAGTGAGCGATGAGGATAACAAAAGAGCCATAGGGGTTATTGATAATAAAACGGTTAATTATTTCACTTTAGGTATTCCAGGGACGAACTGTAAGAATATTGATAATAAAGAGGGTATTGATGATGAGCTCGAAGCTGCTTTAAATCTCGAGCATCATATCGTTTTTGATAGGATTAAGCTAAAACATATGGGAGGAAATTCGATTTGGAATTTAAGACCTTGGTATGTTATACAATGGGTAAATGTACATAGTGGTCAGACACAACCGGGAGGTGGTGTTCTGCAACGACCTAATTTAGCGGGGAAACTTGTATTGGAGTTTCCTGAGTTAAAAGGTAATTTGAATAGGCATATGGTGGCTTTTAAAGTGAACCGATTAGGAGCGCCTTCTTTTATTACCGCTCAAGATTCTCTTGTTATTCATCAAGAAGAAGCCTTAATCATAGCCGATTTAGCTATGCCGTTAGATACTCTTTCTGAAATAACAATTACAGATTGGAGCCTTTCAAATAACAAGTTAGTAAAAGTGGAGTTAATGGTGAGTCCAAACCCTGCGTCAAATTACTGTGAGGTGTCTTTCTCTGGAGAATTGAGTAAAGACGCTACATTAGTTGTATATGATTCTAAAGCTGTGATTATTTACTCCTCTAGAATGGAAGCATCAATTAAAAAAATTAACCTAGAATCTTTTTCTAAAGGTTCTTATTTGGTATCATTAATTTCTAACAATAAATATTATGTACAAAAACTTATTATTGAATAAATTATATTTTTTTATGATTGTAGTATTCCTTTCTTCTTGTTATAAGAATAGACTAAAAGATGATAAAGAGTTTTTAATCGGAAACTGGGAGTGGGTATATAGCGTTCGGGAAACCCC
>CAMZLL010000170.1 GCA_947311505.1 uncultured Cryomorphaceae bacterium | reverse complement strand
TAGAAGTTACAGCTAGAACCGTAAACATGGCTCATGCTTGCGGAGTTTCTGTAGAAGGAGAACTAGGAGAGGGGCAATATGCTGCTAATCCTTGGTTGCAAGAATTGCCTAACGCTATTACTAAGGTCACTTGGGACAACTATGTTACTATGAGTGTTGTAGATGCTTGTAAAGTTTTAGGCATAGAAAACGACATAGATAATCCAATTAATACATATAACAAATTGCATATTGCTCAAGAAGAGAAAGCATTTGTTGTTAACGTAACTGTTGGAGAAGAAAAAATTAAATTACCAATATATCCGCAACCTGGTCAGGCTCACGGAACTATTGGTATTGCTTTAGGATATGGTAGAGGTGTTGATGGAGAAAAGATCGGTAAAGCAGCTTATCAAGTCGTATTAGAAAACACAAAAGGAGAATACATATTAGAAGGTGGTAAGAAGGTTCCAATCGGAGCCAATTCTTTTAAATTTACATCATTGAGTAAAGGGGTGTTTTCATACACCGCAATTGCTTCTGTAAGTAATGCAGATGAAAAATATGCATTAGCTTGTACCCAAACCCATCATACGATTATGGGTAGAGATTCTATTTTGAAAGAAACCGATATGGCTACTTTCTCAAAAGCATTAGAATCTGGGGATCATAGTGCATATAATCACCCTCATCAATTACACGTCACCTCTGAAGGTGGAGGAAAACACATTGCTACATCAGATGCAGATTTATGGGACAAATTTCCTGTAGAACATGTAGGGCATAGATGGGTGAAAATAGTAGATCTTTCTGCTTGTGACGGATGTGGAGTATGTATCATTGCTTGTCATACCGAAAATAATGTTCCAGTGGTTGGAAAAGACGAAGTACGTAGATCAAGAGATATGCACTGGCTTCGTTTAGATAGATATTTCTCTTCTGTAGATTCAGATACGAGACAAGCTTGGAATAAAGATAAAACTAATGAAGAAAACAGCGATTGGACGTATGCAAATCTAGAAGTGCCGGAAGACAGTCCGTCAGTTATGTTTATGCCAATGATGTGTCAACATTGTAATCATGCACCTTGCGAAACAGTTTGTCCTGTTGCAGCAACTACACATTCAAATGAAGGTTTGAATATGATGGCATACAATAGATGTATTGGAACTCGCTATTGTGCTAATAACTGTCCTTATAAAGTAAGACGTTTTAACTGGTTCAATTATAGAGACTATAGAAAGTTTAGTAAAGTGAATATTGCTCAAGATGAAATGGCACGTATGGTCTTAAATCCTGATGTTGTCGTTCGTTCAAGAGGTGTTATGGAAAAATGTTCTTTCTGTGTTCAAAGAATCCAAGAAGGAAAATTAAATGCTAAATCTGACGGTAGAACGGTTATTGATGGAGATGTTGTTTCTGCTTGTGCAGAAGCTTGTCCTACTGATTGTATTTCTTTCGGAGATTGGAACGATGTAGATTCTAAAGTAAGATTCAAATCAAGTGAGGGAAGAACATATCAAGCTCTTGAAGAAGTAGGAACACAACCAAATGTGTACTATCAAGCAAAAGTTAGAAACATAGACGTTGAAGAAGTGGCACATGCAAGTGAGGATTCTCACGAAACAAGTGGACATTAAGATAATTAGTAAGTAAAAGTAAAACTAAGATAAAGATGCATAAAGAGTCGGACATTAGGATACCGTTAATACTTGGAGATAAATCTTACCGAGATATTACAGACGATATCATTAGACCTATTGAAAGTAAAGCGCCTAAAGGTTGGTATATATTAATATCAATAGCTGGTATATTTGCACTATGGGGAGTAGGTTGTATAGTTTATCTTTTAGGTACTGGAATTGGTGCTTGGGGATTAAACAAAACCGTTGAATGGGCTTGGGATATTACCAACTTCGTTTGGTGGGTAGGAATTGGTCACGCAGGTACGTTGATATCGGCAGTACTTCTTTTGTTTCGTCAGAAATGGAGAATGGCAATTAACAGAGCCGCAGAAGCAATGACCATATTTGCCGTTATGATGGCAGGAATGTTTCCTTTAATACATATGGGGCGTTTATGGGTTGGATATTGGGTGTTCCCACTACCAAATCAATATGGATCTATGTGGGTGAATTTTAACTCGCCACTTCTTTGGGATGTATTTGCAATATCTACCTATTTCTCTGTTGGTTTAGTATTCTGGTATATTGGATTAATTCCTGATTTTGCAACCATTAGAGATAGAGTTACTAAACCAGTTGCTAAAAAAGCATACAGCATCCTTTCTTTTGGATGGACAGGTGGAGCAAAGGCTTGGAATCGTTTTGAAGTCGTCTCTTTAGTTCTTGCTGGTTTGGCTACACCGTTAGTATTCTCTGTACACTCTATTGTATCTTTTGATTTTGCTACATCAGTAATTCCAGGTTGGCACACCACTATATTTCCTCCTTATTTCGTAGCAGGAGCTGTATTCTCTGGATTTGCTATGGTACAAACTTTAATGTTAATCTTAAGAAAAGCATTTAAATTAGAAGCATATTTACACGTAAAACACGTAGAGTATATGAATATAGTGATTATGGCAACAGGATCTATTGTTGGGGTTGCGTATATTACAGAGTTATTCATTTCTTGGTATTCTGGTGTAGAGTACGAAGCTTATGCTTTTTTAAACAGAGCAACAGGACCTTATTGGTGGGCTTATGCAAGTATGATGACTTGTAATGTGCTTTCACCACAATTAATGTGGGTTAAAAAATTAAGAACAAGTTTAACTTTTACTTTTATATTAGCAATTATTGTGAATATAGGGATGTGGTTTGAACGTTTTGTAATTATCGTAACTTCAATCCATAGAGATTATTTACCATCTGCATGGTCTTATTTCCACCCTACTTGGGTAGATATAGGGATTTATGCTGGTACTATCGGTATATTTACCGTATTGTATCTATTGTTTGCTAGATATTTCCCTACAATGCCTATTGCAGAATTGAAAACTATTTTGAAATCATCTGGACAAAACTTTAAAGAAGGTTTTGGTAACGGAGCAGGATATTGGGAGAAACACGCACACCACGGTCATGACGAGCATCAAGCTGAGATTATAACCGAAAAACCTAAAACTGTTGAAGCTAATATAGAGGAAGTTGTAGTTGAAGAAAATCTAGTAGAAGAAAACACAACAGAAGATCAACCAGATAAACTTGTGTTTACAAAAGAAGAAGCAGAGGTTGCTAAAAATTCATTATTAGAACGATTAGGTGTTGGTTCTGCAGACAATAAAGATGATTTAAAAGTAATCAACGGAGTAGGACCTGTATTAGAAAGTAAACTTAATGATATGGGAATATTTACGTACTTACAAGTCAGTAAAATGACCATTGAAGATTATAATGTTTTAGATGCTTTAACGGGATCATTTCCGGGAAGAGCAGAAAGAGACGATTGGGCTGGACAAGCTTCGAAATTAAACGAGAATAAATAAAATTAATTGCTAAAAAAGATGGCAGATAAAGTTATATACGCAATGTACGATGATGATGATACTACAAAAGATGCTGCACAGCATTTTGTAGATAAAGGCGTACATGTGTCAGAGGTGTATTCACCATTTCCAATTCATGGAATTGATCCTATTATTGGAGTTGAGCAATCCAGATTAGGTATTGTTGCATTTATGTTCGGTCTAACTGGTCTTGCAGTTGCAATGATTGGAATAAGATATATGAATATCATCGATTGGCCAATGAATATTGGAGGTAAACCAAATTTTGATTTCTTTCATAATATGCCTTCATTTGTTCCTGTTATGTTCGAGTTTACAGTGCTTATTGCTGCACACGGAATGGCATTTACCTATTTGTTGAGAAATAAAACATTACCAGGTATGCCTGCAAGAAACCCCGATCCACGAACAACAGACGACCGTTTTGTAATAGAATTAAGATTAGAAGATAACCATAATTTTTCAGTAGATGATTTGCTTTCAATGGCTAAGCAGACAAATATTGTAGAATTAGAAGAAAAAACAATTAAGTAATACATAATATGAAACTTAATTTTAAAAATATAAGCATACTTTCAGGCACATCTCTAATGATGATGGCTTGTTCAACCAATCCTGATAGCCCTGGGCATGAGTATGTGCCAGATATGTACAGATCTCAAGCTATAGAAGCTTATGTTGATTATGGCCTTGTAAAGGATGTTGAAATCGAAGATTTGAAAAACACAATGTCGGCTAGAAAACCGGCTGAAGGTACGATACCCTATTACGCAGATAAAGACATGGCAGAAGTAATGATGCCATATACCTACGAAAAAAGTATAAAAGGTTTTATGGCTGCAATGGATAATAAAATTCCAAGTCAGTACCTTGAGTCTGAAGAAATCGCATTAGCACATTCTGAAGAAGGAAAGAAACTTTACGGTTATTTTTGTTCGCACTGTCATGGAGATAAAGGAAAAGGCGATGGTGGTGTAGTTACGGTTGGAGAATTCAACCCACCAGCTGCATATTCAGAAGGATATAAGTCTAGAACTCTTGGTCAAATATTCCATGTTATTACTCACGGACAAGGAGCAATGGGTTCTCATGCTTCTCAATTGAACAAAGACGAAAGATGGAAAGTAGCTCTTTATGTTAGATCTTTGCAACACGGAGATATAAAATACAACGAACTACTACAAGGTAGAAGAGTTGGAGAAAAAGAAATACTCTTTAGTGAAGTAAATCTTGCTGATATCAATAAAGGAATTTACGTTACAATGCGTAAAATTAACTTTGCAGTAGGTAGTTTTGATTTAACTGCTCAATCCAAAGCAGAATTAGATACATTAGCTGGATATTTGCTAACTAACTCTGATGTTTTAGAAATTTCTGGACATACCGATAATACAGGAGATGAAAACTCAAATGTTGTGTTATCCCAAAATCGAGCTAAAGCGGTAGTAAGTTATCTTGTAAGTAAAGGAATCGAAAATTCAAGAGTAAAAGCAGAAGGTTTTGGTTCTTCTGTTCCGGTTGCTCTAAATTCTTCAGATGAAGGTCGTGCAAGAAATAGAAGAATTGAATTTGTTAAGATATAATTAAAGATTAAACTTACACTTTGTAATTGTGTATTGCAAATACAAATAAAAGTTGAAAAAAAAAAGATATAAAAATGGGATTTCAAATTTCAGATAAAGCAAAAAAAGTATTTTTCGGATTGATAGGAGTGGGATTAGTTTTGTTAGTAGCGGGTTTATTTACGCAAACTAAATTCTTATTTCCACATTTAGATGAAGATCATCCAAATGATTTAGAGGTAGTATCTTATGCAGAAGATCTAGATGACTATTCAGAGGATTTAGTAGCTCTTAAAGAGGAAGTTAAGAATGCTTTAGGTGATGGGTATATTATTACTATTTCCGAAGGAGAACATGGGCACGAAGCACATAAAGGTGGAGAACATGTTGAAGAAGGACACGAAGCCAAACCTTCTACTCATCACGGACCTCGACTTCTTTGGAATATTCATATTTCCAAAACATCAGGAGCTTCTCACGATGAATCAGCTCACGATGCAGGTGCACATTCTGAACATGGTAATTCTAATATTAAACATGGGCATCACGATGCTTCACCAGCAGCATTATTGGCTGGAATGTTTGAATCTGGCACTTTGGCTTTGCCTGATCATGGTTTTAGAAGATTTTGGTCTAACTTATTAATAAACGGCTTTTTCTTTATGGGAATAGCATTGGGTGCAATGTTCTATATCGCATTACATTATGCAACTGAATCAGGTTGGGGAGTTGTTTTATTACGAATATTTGAATCTGTAGCAGGTGCAATTCCTTTTGGAATGGTATTATTACTTATTGTTTTTATAGCCGCTACTTTAGGTTTTAACTCAATATATCCTTGGATGGATAAAGATATCGTTGCACATGATGCCCTAATACAAGGCAAAACAGGTTATTTAAATCCTACATTCTTTTGGATTAGAATTGCATGCTACTTTAGTCTATTCTTCATATTTATTAATTGGTTGAAAAAGACTTCAAAAAGAGAAGATGCTGAAGGAGGTGTAGATTTACATTATAAAATGTATCGTAAAAGTGCATTCTTCATCGTAGGTTTTGCAGTTTTCTCATCAACCATGTCTTGGGACATCATAATGTCCATAGATACTCACTGGTTTAGTACTTTATTTGGTTGGTACACATTCTCTGGAATGTGGTTAACAGGAATGATTACTATAATGATGGTTACTATATACCTTAAATCAAAAGGAGCGGTTGAATTTGTAAATGAAAATCACATTCATGATGTCGCCAAATGGGTTTTTGCTTTAAGCTTCCTATGGAGCTATTTATGGTTCTCTCAATTTATGTTGATTTGGTATTCAAATATACCAGAAGAGGTTACCTATTTCGAATATAGATTTGATTCTTATAAATATGTATTCTTTACTATGTTTGTAGTTAACTTTATATTACCAATGGTATTGTTTATGTCAAGAGATACAAAAAGATCTTGGCCGTATTTAATAACTATTAGTTTGATTATATTTGTAGGACATTGGTTCGATGTATTCTGTATGGTTATGCCAGGAACATTATTCGAAGAATGGGAGTTTGGAATGTTAGAAATTGGAATGTTTATGGCATCATTAGGAGGTTTTGTATTGTTGATTTTCAATGGTCTATCAAAAGCACCTTTAATTCAAAAGAATCACCCATTCTTAGAAGAAAGTAAACACCACGAATTTTAATTAAATAAATAATAAGTAAGAAATAAATTATGACTGGATTTTTAATCTTAATTGCTCTTGTTATTGGAGTAGGAGCTATTATTCAATTAGTTAGATTGAATGAAGTAGCATCTGAATTGAGCACTGGTAGAGAGCAAGAAGAAATAGGCGAAAGCGAAAACAATATTCTTGCCCTTACATGGCCTATTTTTATGGTTGCCTTTTTAGGTTTCATGTTTTGGATGATGGCTAAATATGGATATGGCGGTCTAGGACCTTCTGCTTCGGCACATGGTGTCGAATTAGATTGGGTATTACAAATGAATTACTGGATAATTATACCAGTAGCCGTTATCTGTAACGTCTTATTAGCTTATTTTGCATATAAATACCGATACAGTAAAGATCGTAAAGCAGCCTATTTTTTACATAGTAGTAAATTAGAAATGCTTTGGACTGCGGTTCCTGCTGTGGTATTAGCTGTTATTATTTTTATGGGGCTTAAAACCTGGAGGGATATAATGATTGATTCACCGAATGAAGGGCAACCTACAATTGTAGAGGTTTATGCAAAACAATTTGGATGGAACTTTAGATTATCAGGTGAAAATAATAAACTTGGTCAAGCTGATTATAAATTAATTGGACCTGCAACTGATTTTGTAGATATCAATGGAGCAAAAAAACATAGTAATGGAAATCCATTAGGTATAGTTACTATGGATTTTATATATGCTAAATATGCAGATATTGACAATTCACTTGAAACAGTAAATAAACAACTAGAAGAAGCAAAAGGTGCAACTGGTGAATACTGGGAGTCTGAAGAAATAATTGATAAATTACTTACCAAAAAATCCAATCTAGAATTGCAAAAATCTAGAATTAAAGCAGGTTTAGAATTATCACTTTTAGATTCTACATCTAATTTAGGTTCTGATGACATCTTTTTGGATGAGGACTTATACTTAGTTGTCAATAGACCTGTAAGTTTCCAGTTCAGATCCAGAGATGTTATCCACTCAGCATGGTTTCCGCACTTTAGAGCACAAATGAACTGTACCCCTGGAACACCAACCTATTTTACTTTTACACCTATTTATACAACCGCAGAAATGAGAACAAAACCTGAGGTTCAAGCTCATTATAAAGAAATTAACACCATTCATAATGAAAGGTTAAAAAGTTTAGGAGAAGAAGAAGAGGTAGTAGAAATGAATTTCATTTTACTTTGCAATAAAATTTGTGGTGCAGGGCACTATAATATGCAAAAAAACATAGTTGTAGTTACAGAAGAAGAATATGAAAAATGGTACGAATGTATCGACTTTAAAGAAGCTAATCCTACTCAACCTAGACTTGATGTAAACGGCAATCCTGCAGTTTATGAAGGGTGGAGGTCAGATTCTGATGAATCTCTTGTTAATCATACAAATATGGCAACAGGGAAGGAAAGCTAGAGAGCAACTAAATTTTATTTTAAAGAAAACGTAAAAAATATATTAAATGTCAGTAGGTCACGCAGAAGCACACGCACATCATCATAAAGAGAGCTTTATATCAAAGTATATCTTTTCGATGGATCATAAAATGATTGCAAAACAATATTTAATTACAGCCATTGTGATGGGTATAGTTGGTATTACCTTGTCAGCATTGTTTAGATTAAAATTAGGTTGGCCAGATACTCAATTTGGAATATTAGAAGCTTTGTTAGGTTCTGATGCTGCACCCGAAGGTGTTTTAGATACCAATTGGTATTTATGGTTAGTAACCATGCATGGTACTATAATGGTTTTCTTTGTATTAACTGGAGGATTGTCAGGAACATTCTCAAATTTATTAATACCGCTTCAAATTGGAGCTAGGGACATGGCATCTGGGTTGTTAAATATGATATCTTATTGGATGTTCTTTTTGTCTTGTGTGTTAATGTTGTCTTCATTATTTATACAAACTGGGCCGGCATCAGCAGGTTGGACTATATATCCTCCTTTAAGTGTATTGGAATCATTGCAACCTGGCTCAGGATTAGGAATGACGCTATGGTTACTTTCCATGACTATTTTTGTAGCATCATCTTTATTGGGTAGTATTAACTACATTGTTACTATCTTAAATTTACGAACTAAAGGTATGTCAATGACTAGATTGCCATTAACCATTTGGACATTCTTAGTAACTGCTGTAGTTGGTTTATTATCGTTCCCAGTTTTAGTTTCAGCAGTAGTATTGTTATTAATGGACAGAGGACTAGATACTAGTTTCTATTTATCTGAAATAACTGTTGGAGCAGATGCTCTTGCACAAACTGGTGGTAGCCCTGTTTTATTTGAACATTTATTTTGGTTCTTAGGTCACCCAGAAGTTTATATCGTACTGTTGCCTTCATTAGGTATTGCTTCTGAAGTAATATCTACAAGCTCACGTAAACCAATATTCGGATATAGAGCAATGATTGGATCTATATTCTCAATCGGATTCTTATCTTTCATCGTTTGGGCCCACCATATGTTTGTAACAGGGATGAGTCCTTTCTTAGGGAGTTTATTTACATTCACAACATTATTAATTGCTATACCTTCAGCAGTTAAAGTATTTAATTACTTAACTACATTGTGGAAAGGTAATATTATATATACTCCAGCTATGATGTTCTCAATGGGATTAATCAGTACTTTTATAACAGGAGGTATTACTGGTATATTATTAGCAGATTCATCTTTAGATATTTCTAAACACGATACATATTTTGTAGTAGGTCACTTCCACGTAGTAATGGGGATGTCAGCAATCCTTGCTATGTTTGCTGGAATCTACCATTGGTTTCCAAAAATGTATGGTAGAATGATGAATCGAAAATTAGGATATATTCACTTTTGGATTACTATAATCTGTGGATATGGTGTGTTTATGCCGATGCACTTTACAGGTGAAGGTGGTCTGCCAAGAAGATATTATGAAAACACCAATTTCCCTATGTTTGATCATTTTATGGATTTAAATGTTTTGATTAGTATTTTTGCTATAGTTGGCGTATTGGCACAAATTATATTTTTCTGGAATTTCTTTTATAGCGCATACAGAGGGCCGAAGGCTTCTCAAAATCCTTGGAAAGCAAATTCATTAGAATGGACTACTCCCGTAGAACATGTACATGGTAACTGGCCAGGAGCACTTCCTGAAGTGCATCGATGGCCTTACGATTATAGTAAGCCAGGTTGGGATGTTGATTTTGTACCTCAAAATATCCCTTTACGACCAGATGAAGAAGAACACTAAAAAGATTAAATAATAAATGAAAGTCTGTACCTTTGTAAGGTGCAGACTTTTTTTTTAAAGCTATATTTCATTTTATTTATTCTGATGTTTTCAAACAATGTCAGGTCACAACTAATAGATTCTATTCATTTAGCTCTGCAACATGAACCTAAATTTTTGGTAAAGTTAGATACTAGAAATTCATTTATTACTTCAACTTATTCAAAGGTTAGAGGAGTAAAGGTAGGAGTTCATTATGATAAATCCTTTAGAATCGGCTTAGGATACAACTGGATGAGTAATGATTTTATGGTTACTCACTCAATTGATTCTTTTAATCTAAGATTAAATTATATAAGTGCTTTTGTAGAATATGCCTTCTATAAATCTCAACATTGGCAGTTTGAGATACCAGTTCAATTTGGAATAGGGACTATTAGGTATAAAGATAAAAATAATAACACTAAAGTATCTTTATGGGTGCCAATTTGGGAGCCGGCAATGACATTTGAATATAAATTTCTAAATTACTTTGGAATTGGAATTGGTGCAGGATATAGATTGATTATCAAAAACACCAATACTATAAAAGAACGCTTTACAGCACCTATCTATATATTACGTTTTAAAGTAAGATTTGGAGATATTTATTCTGATTTACGTAAGAAATAACAAAACTTGATACACGTCATATACAACTAACTCTAAACCGTTATATTTGCACCTCAATAAATGAAAAAAGAAGATAAAAACATATATTCAGTTTTTGATGAATTACTCCAACGTTCTGATAAAGAAGATTTGTTATCCCAAAGATCCAAAGTTATTTGGTTAACTGGGCTGTCAGGTTCGGGTAAAACAACCTTAGCTAAATACCTTGAAAAAGAATTGCATCAATTAGGATTTCTTACACAAGTTTTAGATGGCGACAATATCCGAACAGGCATTAATAATAACCTTGGCTTTTCTATTGATGACCGCACTGAAAATATTAGACGAATTGCCGAAGTTAGCAAGCTGTTTATTAATTGTGGAATCATTACTATTAACTCGTTTGTTAGCCCTACTGACGCTATTAGAAAAATTGCTAAAGAAATTATAGGAGAAAAAGATTTTTTAGAGATATTTGTAGCAACTTCGTTAGAAGAATGTGAAAAGCGGGATACTAAGGGGTTATATTTAAAAGCTAGACAGGGAAAAATAAAAAACTTTACTGGAATAGACGCTCCTTTTGAGCATCCAGAACAGCCCGATTTAATCATAGAAACAACAAATAAAACCATTGCACAAAGCGGAGAACAACTTCTCATTTTTGTATTAATGCATATAAAAAAACACTAAAATGTCTAATTATAATTTGTCACACCTAAAAGAGCTAGAAGCCGAAGCAATGTTTGTAATTCGTGAAGTCGTAGCTCAATTCGAGAATCCAGTATTGCTATTTTCTGGTGGCAAAGACTCTATTGTCTGCTTTCACTTGGCTCGAAAAGCTTTTTTTCCTGCTAAGGTGCCTTTTCCATTAATGCATGTTGATACAGGACATAACTTTCCAGAAACAATAGCTTTCCGAGATCGATTGATGAAGGAAACCAACACTAAATTAATTGTAGCTTCGGTTCAAGATTCTATAGATCAAGGACGTGTAGTAGAAGAAAAAGGATTACTTGCAAGTCGAAATAAATTACAAACTACTACTTTGTTAGATGGAATAGAGAACAATAAATTTGATTGTGCTATGGGAGGTGCTCGTAGAGATGAAGAAAAAGCAAGAGCAAAAGAACGTTTCTTTTCGCATAGAGATGATTTTGGACAGTGGGATCCCAAAAACCAACGTCCAGAATTGTGGAATATATTCAACGGAAAAAAGAATATGGGAGAACACTTTAGAGTTTTTCCAATTTCCAATTGGACAGAAATGGATATCTGGCAATACATCTTACAAGAAAAAATAGATATTCCAGAAATATATTTTTCACATACCCGACCTTGCTTTGTTAGAGACGGTATCATTATGGGAAAAACAGATTTTGTACCTACAAAAGAAACCGAAGAAGTAAGAGATATGGTAGTTCGTTTCAGAACAATTGGAGATGCTACTTGTACAGGGGCAGTAGCCTCTACAGCATCTACGTTAGAAGAAATAATAGAAGAAGTAGCATCTACACGAGTTACCGAAAGAGGTGGAAGATCTGATGATAAAAGATCAGAAGCAGCTATGGAAGATCGAAAAAAAGAAGGATACTTTTAAACTTTTTATCAAAACACATTTAGAAGACTTATACCTCTAATAAAACACTAGAACATCAATAATATGAGCAAAGGAAAAGAAGCAAATAGCTACTTAGATATGGATTTACTCCGTTTTACAACCGCAGGAAGCGTAGATGATGGAAAAAGCACCTTGATAGGTAGAATGTTGTACGATAGTAAATCCATTTTTGAAGATCAAATGGAGGCTATTGAAAAAGCAAGCGAAAAAAAAGGAGATGAAAGAGTTAATCTAGCTCTTTTGACTGATGGATTGAGAGCAGAAAGAGAGCAAGGAATCACCATAGATGTAGCCTATAGATATTTTGCTACACCAAAGAGAAAGTTTATCATTGCAGATACACCAGGGCACATTCAATATACTCGAAATATGATAACTGGTGCTTCTACTGCAAATTTGGCAATTATTTTGGTAGATGCACGTCACGGTATTTTAGAGCAGACTGCAAGACATTCATTTATAGCCTCTATGTTAGGCATTCCTCACATTATTTATTGTATCAACAAAATGGATTTGGTAGATTATTCCGAAGAAGTTTATGAAAATTTAAAAGAGGAACTAGAACATTTTAGTTCAAAGTTAACTACAAAAGACATTCGTTTTATACCTATTAGTGCATTGTTTGGTGATAACGTAGTAAACAGATCCAAAAAAATGGATTGGTACGAAGGAGGAACACTACTTTATACATTAGAAAACGTGCATATTGCATCTGATCACAATCATATCGACTGTAGATTTCCAGTTCAAAATGTTATAAGACCACAATCAGCAGAATATCCGGATTATAGGGGCTTTGCTGGACGTATAGCAGGAGGAGTATTTCGAAAAGGAGATGAAATAATGGCATTACCAAGTGGATTTACTTCAAAAATAAAAGCCATAGATACTATGGATGGTGAATTAGAAGAGGCCTTTGCTCCTATGTCTGTAACCATAAGATTAGAAGATGAAATCGACATCAGTAGAGGCGATATGATTGTAAGAGTAAATAATAAACCAGATGTAACACAAGATATTGAAGCTATGGTCTGTTGGTTGAGCAATACGCCTCTCAATCCCAACGGAAAGTACGCTGTCAAGCATACGTCAAATGACGTTCGATGTATGATTAAAGAAATTAATTACAAATTGGACATCAATACGTTGCATAGAAATCTTGACGACCGTTCGGTAAATATGAACGATATTGCTCGAATAAAAATTAGAACTACAAAACCTCTATTTGTAGATAAATACTCTCGCAATAGAAACACAGGTAGTTTTGTCTTAATAGATGAAGCAACTAATAATACAGTAGCTGCATGTATGGTAATTTAATTTGTTTTGAAAGATTTGATGAAATCTACTATAAACTAGATGAAAAATAATTTTTTTAATGGACTGTTTTATTTACTGTAATGGTGTTCAATTTTTAAAACACCTTATCGTAGTAAATGATTAATTAAGACCATAAAAAGTATAAAAACAAGACCCAATCATAGCGTATTTTTAATACCCAACGCTTTTTATACAATCCGTTTGATTACTTTTGTAAATCTTATTAAATTTATAAAATGAAATTAAACTACAAATTTGGATTAATTTTCAGTGGTATTTATATCCTGATAGAAATCTCGATGTTTCTTTTAGGAGTTAAACATAGTCAAGAAACCATTATATACACAATGGGCGCTAATACGATGTTATTACTCCTTGCTGTATCGTTAAGTATCCTTATTAATTTTAATAGAAACAAAGCTGGAGGTCTCAGTATGATTGCAGACCTAAAAATGGGAATAGGAGCAGGAGCTGTTTATGC
>CAMZLL010000169.1 GCA_947311505.1 uncultured Cryomorphaceae bacterium | reverse complement strand
AACTGAATCTCTTACTCAAAGTTTCCGAATTTATAAAATGAAAATTTTAATCACAATAATAACCCTACTTTCTTTTAACCATTTATTTTCTCAAAAAAAATTAAAATGGGAACAACTTGAAGTAAGAGATTCAGTTTGTTGAAAACAATTTAAATTTAATGACAAACTTACCTTTTAATTGTATTTTTAGCTCTATATCAATCCAATTAATTTTTGTTTTCTCAAAAGTAAAAAAAGCAAGTATTGAACTATAAAGAATAGGAAGGGATTTTAAAATTAATCATCTGTTGTAGGTGACTAAGATAGTGAATTTATAATTAAGCAGTGTTTTACTTAATCTCAAATTTTAATCGAATTGACTTTAATAGTTTAACATAAGAAGGATCCGTTGCGTATCCTACATTTACTAAGAAAGAAAAATAATCTCCATCTTCAAGAGTGTAGCGTTTAGCTTGCCATCTTTTGTAGTATTGAACACTTTCTACCCAATTGTCAAATTCGACATACTTTTTCTTGTAGTAAAATCCAAAAATGTTATTCTTTCTTAATGAACAATGCTCGCATTTAAACCAACCTGTTTCAAGTATAGCTTGCTTAACAACAATCTCAGGATGTTCAATTCCCGCTTTTACCAATTCGATGTAAACATTCTCGGCATTGAGTTCAGGGATAACGGTGAGGTTAAGAACAGGTCCTTCTAAAGAACTATACTTAGTCTCTAAAGCTCCAAATGAAGATAAAGACAAAAAAGTAATGAGTAACATAGAAGAAGAGAAAATACTTCTTTTAAACCTATTAATTTTCTTTTTAATCAATCTCATAGCAATATCATTTGTAGTGATGCTCTTGCTTTTGTTCGATTTTTTTGTTAAAACTTTCATTTTATTTTTTTGTTTTCGGGGCGCAAAGGTACTTTTATTTTGTAGTTGACCAACTTTTAATGCTTTATTTGATGAATTTATGACAATCTTCTGTTAATAACCTGATAGCCATCGTTGATTTGGTCTAATAATTGTTTAACTTTGTACTATATTTAAAATAATAATATCATGAAAAATATAAAATTTGTCAGTGCGTTAGCAGCTACTACGTTGACGTTGGGAGTAGTGTTCATGGCTTTCATGTCAAGACCTTCAGTAATAGATAGCTATAAAGTAATCAAAGTAGATGGAAAAATAACTTACGTAAAGTCAGGTGTTGATTTAGCTACAGGAGATAATTTTAAAAGTTCAGAAAAACTTGCCTTTGATACTGATGATTCTAGAGCTGCTGTAATCAGCAAACTGAAAGGAAGATTTGTGTTGACGCCTAGTGCAAAAGGTGGCAAGGCAGCCAATTTACTTCCTGCTATGAGCAATGTTTCTACGAGAGGTGGCGCTATGGTGAATACTATGGATTTGAAAAAACACTTTTCAGATAATTATTTGTTGTTAGATGAATTGGAATTAAAAATTAATAGTGATTCTTATCCGATGAGTAATAACAATTTCTTTTATTTACAATATGAATTAAATGGAGAAGTGATTCCCAAAAAATTAAAGCATAATGGAGATATATTAGAATTTACCGCTAAAGATATCTTTACGGTAGATGGTAAGCAAATGCCTATACCTTTAAAAACAAATATGTCTATTTATTATAGAGATAATCTTAATAAAGTAAGTAAAAAAATAAGTAGCTTTACTTTAGTTGTTCCCAATACGGAAAACCTCAAACAAGAATTAAATGTGATTATTTCTGAGCTAAAAGATAATTCTAAAGAAAACTTCACCAAGGAAATAACCTCTTATCTATATGAGTTTTATGGTAAGCCACAAGCTGCTAACGTAGATTATTGGTTGCAAAAAGAAATGAAATTATAGTAGTTTGATGATTGTATTAGGCAGCCTTGCATTTGAATGTAAATTGCAAGGCTTTTTTGTGTTTTTATTCAAAGTTAGTCTTGAATATTTTCTTCCTATAAAAACTTCGATTAATCGAGCTAATCTTAATAAGAATCACTATTTTATATGGCTTATCTCATTTGTCAGTAGTTTAGTTTTTGTACTTTTGTATCATGTTATCTCGTAGCTTATATATTGTATTGGTGTTTTTATCTACCTCTTTGTTTTCTCAGAAGGTTGAGTTCTCTGTTCAGACAGGGCATGCGGGTGCTGTTAATCAAGTTGAGTTTTCAGATGTAGGCGATATTTTTGCCACAGCGGGTCAAGACAACAATATAGTAATATGGGATGCCGAAACGGGAAAACAAATCAGGATGCTTTCAGGGCATAAAAATGTAGTGACTGATCTTAAGTTTGTACATGGGGATTCTTTGCTCGTATCTTGTAGTCAAGATAAGACCGTAAAAGTTTGGGATTCCTATACAGGCAATATATTGCAGACTTCTACCTTGACTTTTGTGCCAGAACGTGTTGCATTTGATGCGTCAAAAAATGATATCTATATTGCTGCTATAAGTTTATTGAAGATACATTTGGGAGTAGAGGAAGTAGAAATAATTCAATCGCCAAAGCGAGATCGTTTTGATAGAGTTTACGTGAGTAATGACGGTGTTATTGTATTTGGAGGTAGTTATAAAAACTATTTTTACCAAAGAAAAAATGGAGCGCAAACAAAAACAAGAGGCTCTATTCTTTGTGCTGATTTTTCTGATGATTATGAGCGTTTTATTGTAGGTACTGAAAAAGGAAATCTTTTAAGTTATAAAAAAGGGGTAGATTGGTATGAGTTGTCTAAAACACTGCAATCCGGATATGTGAAGTCGAGTAGCCCTAAAAAACTTGACGTAAGAGATACTACAATAGTTTTAATGGATCATAATAATTATGCTTCTAGTTATCATCTCGAAACCGGCAAATTGATCCATCATTATAAAGGGCATTTTAATGAGGGAGAAGATGTTAGTTTTCACCCAGGAGGAGCATTGTTTGTGTCTTGTGGCGCAGATGGACATATTTATCTTTGGGAAATGAAAACAGGCAATTTAGTCAGAGAATTCAAGAGCAAAAGCTCCTCTATAAATTTCGCAAAATTTTCGAACGATAACCAAGCCATTGTACTAGGGTATGATAATGGTTATATCAAACATTGGGATTTGTCTCATGATGGTGGAGTACTTACGCATAAATTTCAATTATCGCTTCGTAAAGTCAAAAAAGGTTGGAAATATCATGTGCTAGAATTATTGAAACAAGATTCAAGTCGATTTGTGTTTAGAGTGGTGTTAACTAAATCTCATTTAAATAGTCAGTCGTTTAAAGAATGTCGATTTTATGATTTTACTTGGGATGTAAAATACGCTACTAAAGAAATGGTAGAGAAATATGTTAAAAATTACAATGAAGACAAATTTTTCATAGATGATTTAATCGTTAAAGAAAACCGCTCTTTGACCATCGGTAATCGATTTTTAATTGCCAATGAGACCGAATTTACACAAAGCATAAAAGGAGCTGAAAAGGAGCAAGTAATTAAAACATTGCACTCTAATCCTATAAAATCTCTTGATTATAACGCAATCAAGCAAATGTACCTCACTGCTAGTTGGGATGGAAAGGTTTTTCTTTATGATAAAGATTTTGAACAGGTAGCTAGCTTAGTTGCTATCGGTACATCTGATTTTGTTATGTTGGTACAAGATAATTTTTATTATGCCACCAAAGGAGCTTTAAAATATGTTGGTTTTGTTCAGGGGCATCAGATTCATTCATTCGACCAATTTGATGTTTACTTTAATAGACCGGATGTTGTGTATTCAACGATACCTTATGCGGAAAAAAGAATCGTAGAGAATTTTAAAAAACTATACGAAAAAAGAGCTAAAAGATTAGGGATGTCCTCATATTCGCCTGACATGAATGCTGCTGCTGCTTTGGTAGAAGTGGAGGTTGTTGGTGGGGTAGTTACCAAAAAATCTAAAGTAAAATTACACATCACTGCAAGAGATGAAAAAGGGTTGACTGCTTTATTTATTAGTGTTGGTGGTGTTCCATATCTTGGAATGAAAGGAAAGAAAGTTTCAGGAACGTATGTTGATGAAACCATTGAAGTAGATTTGGGTTATGGTTTGAATAAAATAGATGTTTGGGTAGAGCATGCCGATCATTTGAAGTCTAAAGTGAAGTCGGTGTTAGTAAAGTCATCTTTTAAAAATAAAAAGAATACATTATATTTTGTAGGTATTGGGGTGGCTAATTATCAAGATACCTCCCGAAATTTGCAATATGCCACCAAAGATATTCTAGAAGTTGCTAGCGTATTTGTGAAAACTAAAGCTTGTAAAAAAGCAGAAACCTTATTGTTTTTAGATGAGGAAGTGGTTTTAGATAGTTTAAAAAAGATAAAAGACTTTATTGGGCGTGCAGGTGTTGATGACATGGTTATTATTTATTATGCTGGTCATGGTTCTTTAAATAAAGATTTAGATTATTTCCTCGCTACCTATAACAATGACTTTTACAAACCCGAAAAATATGGGCTTTCCTATCAAGATCTAGAAAGTGAGTTGCTTGAGTGTAAAAGTAGAAAGAAACTTCTTTTTTTAGACGCTTGTCATAGTGGTGAAGTAGATGAAGATAATATAGAATTTAGTGAAGAAGATATTACAGTGGGAGAAGATATCATATTTAGAGGTGGTGGAGTTACCAATCTGGATGATAATCACTCCTTGGAAACTGTAAAAATGCTGTTTGCAGATTTGAAAGAAAATAATGGTATCACCGTTATATCTAGTGCAGGAGGTGCTGATTATGCTGTCGAGAGCGATAAGTGGGAAAACGGGGCATTCACATACAGTTTGATCAGAGGGTTGAAGAAAAATGAATCTGATCTTGATGGGGATGGTAAGATTACCGTTTTCGATTTGTTAAATTACTTGCAAATCGATGTGCCTAAAATTACCAACGGATATCAAATGCCAACTTATAGAAGTGAAAACATAGAAAATGATTTTGTAATATGGAAAAAGTAACTCGATGGTCATATATCATTTTGGTACTCTTGGTATTTCGTCAAGTTGGTATTTCGCAAGAACTCATTTCTACTGGAAGCATCTATTATAATAGCTATAAGGTTAATCAAAAGTCAAGTCGTGTTTCTGCTGCGGATGTGAGGTTTAATGAAGAAGCAAAACCTTTGGATAATTTGTTTACCGTAGAAGGTACGTTAGATGATGCTTGGTCTGCCGGTGTAATGTATGGTTTGGGTTTAAAATGGGATAAAAACTTATTTAATGTAAAGATTGGAGCTGGTGTAGATGAGTATAATTACCACCTCAATTTCAAACAAATAGATACAATTCCTAGCAGTATCGGTTCAAATACGCAAACCGGTCAAAACATTTGGGAAAGCGTTAGAAATCCTGTTACATTGGGGCGGGAGATAAATGGAGCGATAGCATCGCCTTATGTTAATTTTGAATTAGGGTACTCTAGGGCGGTATGGAGTTATAAAGGTTGGGAGTTTTTGCCCAGTATAGAACTTAGATATCGAAAATCTTTTTTTGATGATAAGTTAATTAGTCAATCTTTTTTGCAATCATTAGATTTTAGAATAGAGGATGGAAATAGCGATTTTATAGAGTTTCCTACTCAACAATACCTAAAACTTAAGGAGCATACCTTTTTTATGAATTTGGGGGTTGATTTTAGACATAATGCCAGTGTGTATGGTGTACGATATGGTTTTTCTTTGGGCGAGGTAAGTGGAGTTGAAAATGTAGGGGTTTTTAAGATTTCAGGTTTCAATTTTTCTTATGCTAAGGTTTTGGATGTAAGAAAGTTGGCAAAAGAGCAGCTGATAGCTGATGCGGATATGGGGATACCTAGTGTCAAAACTCGTAAATATCGAAAAGGTGATCGAATGTTTTACGCCAGTTATTTCTTTGATTCTAAACAAAGCGTAGCGTTTGATTACTCTTCTGTTAAGATAGATTCTAATGTTAATTTTAAAAATTCAAGTCAAGATAATTTAGGGCACGTAAAAGAACTGTACGGAGTGACGGTGCGACCAAATGTGTCTTTAAAATTTGGAGCAACTTCGTTTTTTACCCATAGATTGGCTTTGGGTGTTGAGATAGGTGTGTATATCGAAAAAATAAATAATTACGGTAGAACGTTAGATTCTGCAGGTGTATCTTATTATGAAGTGGTCGAAAATCAAGATTTTCGTATATTGAAAAATGATGTTTTTGCTGCCGATAATTTTTATGTGGATTCAAAACTGTATCCAAATGTGGTGTTTAATTCAGCAATTTATATCTTTAAATACCAATTGCCTGTCGATCCGTTTGTTAAAGGTTCGTTGAATCTGGTTCTATTGCCAGAAACTAGAGCGATATCTCAAATTTTGGAAAACACACCCAATACTATTGATTATGGAGAACCTTATTTTTCTATCTATACATTGTCTGCTGGAGTAGATGTTAAGCTCAGAATGAGAAGCTCTAAGTATTTATTGTTGTCAGTAATTGGAGATTATCATATTCATCCTCACGGTAATTTTATGCAGCTAGGTCTTAGGCTGGGGCGTTACAAGAAAAAGAAACTTAAAAATCAACGATATTAATCGAAGCGTACTCAGCGAGGCTTTTTTTAGTAGTCTCTAAATGTATGAATAAGCAGGTTAAAATTTTTTGTCAATATATCTAGCATCTGACTTTTCCTTGTAAGCTTTTATCAGATAAGTGTATTTTAAAGCAAAGGCAAAATAAGTTCCAGACATGCCAGCAGAATTAACTTCGTTAGCGTTTCCATCATCTGTAAAAGTCATGTTGGTAGTAGCAACATCGCTCAAGCTGTATTTATACATTGCAGATAATGTAACAATGTGCAATGGGTTGTTTAGCCTTATTTGATAGCCAATCTCAGGTAGTGCGTATAGGTTAGGAGTAGCCCCAGGATTAGATGAAAAGTTGTAATATTTGTTAGCATACGTTTCATTAGCTTTTATTATAAAGTTGACACCAAAAGCAGCTCTCAAATAAAAAGTGTCGTCCCTCTTTTTTAAAAATAGTTTTCGAATACCCATTTCTACTCCAGTTGCCGAATAACCTGTTTTGAAATAAGGTCCGATATTTTCATAATTAAATTTAGACCTCGTATGATTGAATTGTAAATCAAAGCCGAAATTGTTTTTTATGACATAATTGAATCCCGCTCCCATAAAAATAGCTCGCCCGCCTTTGTATTTCCAGTCATTGGAAATCGCTAATTTGGAACTTTCTAATCCATAACCAAATCTAATATTGGAAGAGAGGTAATTGATCTTATGTAGGTGGTAGTTTTTTGTAGATTTTGTAGATTCTTTTTTCTGAGCAACAGATCTTGTGCTGGCAAAACAAAATCCGATTAAAAGTAAAGTAGCGTAAACGGGGCTGAGTGATTTCATATATATTTGACTTTGAATAAAAAACTAAAACTATGAAATTGTTTGATATTAAACAGGATATAAAAGATTTTTTGGACGAAAAGGTAGAAAAATACAATCAACCTGACTTTATTCAACACGATCCCATTCAGATTCCGCATGGTTTTTCAAAAAAAGAAGACATCGAAATTGTAGCTTTTCTTACGGCTACTATTGCTTGGGGAAAACGAGAAATGATTATTCGTTCGGCAAATCGTATTTTAGATATTATGGATCACGATCCCTATGATTTTATTTTGAATCATACCCAATCGGATTTAAAAGGAATTCAAGACTTCAAACATCGCACATTTAATTCGTTAGATTTAACTTGGTTTTTCACTTCGCTACAAAATATATATAAAAAAAAAGGTGGGTTGGAACAAGTCTTTGCTGACGGTGTAGTCGAACAGGCGGCTGATATGAGAAGCAGTATATCGTATTTTAATAATGTGTTTTTTGAAAATGTGCCAGAGGCAAATCTTCGTACTCGAAAGCATGTCTCTAACCCTGACAAAGGAAGTGCAGCAAAACGAATAAACATGTATCTGCGTTGGATGGTTCGTAGGGATACTAAAAAAGTTGATTTTGGTATCTGGTCATCCATTTCCCCGTCTTTATTGTCCTGTCCCCTCGATGTGCATACCGGCAATGTTGGTAGATTACTTGGCTTCATTACCCGCACGCAAAACGATTGGAAAACCGTAGCGGAATTAGATGCGCACCTGCGATTAATGGATGTAAATGACCCGGTAAAGTATGATTTTGCCCTCTTCGGATTAGGAGTTTTTGAAGGTTGGAAATAATTCTTTTGACGTTTTGTATGCTGTTATGCTATTCAGAGGGACTATATGTATTCCTGTTGATTGGGAGGTGTGTATTTCTTTAGTATGGGCGTGCCTCTCGTTTTAAAAAAAAACTAGTGTAAAACGGAGTCGGGCTATCCACTATATCTCGCAAAAGCTCCAAAAAAGCTTTAGGAGGATGCCGTTTCTATCCCTCACGCAAAATTTATTTGGCTGCGTTTAATATTTTCGTCAAAATGTTGATAAATAGAGACGCTATTTTACTTGTAATCCAATAAGCAAACTTATTTTTGCCATATTCATAAATAAATCAACCAATAAATGAGCACAATTGTATCTGCGGAAGCAACATTAGAACAAGCACAAGAATTAGGACTTCTTGCGGAAGAGTTTGAATCAATAAAGAAAATATTGGGGCGAACGCCTAACTTTACTGAGATGAGTATCTACTCCGTAATGTGGAGCGAGCACTGTAGTTACAAAAATTCTATCGTTTGGTTAAAAACATTGCCAAAAGATGGACCTCAGATGTTGGTCAAAGCTGGAGAAGAAAATGCAGGTTTGGTAGATATAGGAGATGGATTGGCATGTTGTTTCAAAATAGAATCTCATAATCACCCAAGTGCACTAGAACCTTATCAAGGAGCAGCTACTGGAGTTGGAGGAATCAACAGAGATATATTTACAATGGGAGCTCGTCCTATAGCTCAGTTAAATTCTTTGCGTTTTGGTAATCCAGAAAATGACCGTACTAAATGGTTGGTAAAAGGGGTGACAAAAGGAATTGGCGATTATGGAAACGCATTTGGTATTCCAATCGTTGGTGGTGAAGTGTTCTTTGATGAGCGTTTTGAACAAAATCCATTGGTAAATGCATTTTCTGCTGGAATTATGGACGTTGGAGATATGATATCTGCTACCGCTAGTGGAGTTGGCAACCCGGTATTTATTGTAGGGTCTGCTACTGGAAAAGATGGGATACACGGAGCAGCTTTTGCATCAAAAGATATGACAGAAGAGTCTGTTGGAGATTTGCCAGCAGTACAGGTTGGAGATCCTTTCCAAGAAAAATTGTTAATGGAAGCCACACTCGAACTTGCAAAAACCGACTACATAGTTGGAATGCAAGATATGGGTGCAGCAGGCATAACTTGTAGTACCTGCGAAATGTCAGCCGCTGGCGAAGTAGGAATGAAAATAGATTTGAGCAAAGTGCCTACTCGTCAAGACGATATGAAAGATTGGGAAATCCTTCTTTCAGAATCTCAAGAACGTATGTTGGTAGTAGTGAAAAAAGGAAATGAAGATAAAGTTAAAGCTATCTTTGATAAATGGGATTTGAATTGTGCCGAAATCGGAGTGGTTACTGAAGCTCCAAATATTGAGTTTTCCTATCACGGAGAGATTGTAGCAGTAGTGCACGCAGATTCTTTAGTGTTGGGTGGAGGAGCACCTGTTTACAATAGAGAAACAAAAGTACCCGCTTATTTTGAAGAATTTAAAAAGTTTAAAATTGAAAGTATAAAACAACCAGAAAACTTAGTAGAGGTTGCCAATTTCTTGTTGACACATCCAAATATAGCATCAAAAAGATGGGTGTACGAACAATACGATAGTATGGTGGGTACAGTAAATATGAGTACAAACGCCCCTTCTGATGCCGGATTGGTAAATATTAAAGGAACAAACAAAGCATTGGCAATGACTGTTGATTGTAACAGTAGATATGTCAACGCAGACCCTGAAGTAGGTTGTGCTATTGCTGTGGCTGAAGCAGCACGTAATATAGCATGCAGTGGTGGAGAACCTTCTGCTATTACCAATTGTCTCAATTTTGGAAATCCTTACAACCCAGAGTCATATTGGCAGTTTGTAGGTTCTGTAAAAGGAATGACCAAAGCATGTTTGAAATTCGAAACACCTGTTACAGGTGGAAATGTAAGTTTCTATAATCAATCTGTAGTCGATGGTGTAGAGATTCCTGTTTTTCCAACACCAACCATAGGTATGTTAGGTATAGTAGCCGATAAGTCCAAAACAATGTCTTTGAACTTCAAGAAAAAAGGAGATTTAATCTTCCTAGTTGGAGAATCAAAAGAATGTATTAACTCTTCTGAATATTTGTATAGCTACCACAACGTAAAAGGCTCGCCAGCTCCATATTTCAACTTAGATGAGGAATATAATATGCATCAAACCATTAAAAGTTTAATAAAGAATAACTTAATCAATGCAGCCCATGATGTGGCTGATGGAGGTTTGTTTGTTGCTCTTGCAGAAATGTCTTTCGTAGATCACCTAGGTTTTGATATTGTTAGCCATAGCGAAATTAGAGAAGATGCGTTCTTGTTTGGAGAAGCTCAAGGTAGAGTAGTGGTGTCTGTAGATACAGCAGTAGAGGATGAATTTCTCGACACGATGATAGCTTCCAAAACACCATTCACCCTTTTGGGACATGTTACGCAAGGAAAAATGGTTGTAGATGACGAACATTATGGATTTTCTAAAGATGTTAAAGTGAAGTTTGACAATGCACTTGGAGATATTATCACAGCTTAATACAAATTCAATACTATTTTTTAAAAATTAGCGTTTGCTTATTTGAAACCAAAAATTATAACTTTGAATACTTTTTTTCGATTATTATTAATAGCTATTACGGTATCCTTTTTTATGGGATGCAAGGTTGTAGATAAACCTGAGTTGATTCCTGCATGGATAGAAATAGACGAGTTCAAGCTTGTTACATCAGGGTCGTCTGAAGGTGCAGATAGCGAGAAGATTAAGGATTGTTGGGTGTATGTCAATTCAAATTTGGCTGGCGTGTATGAATTACCCGCTAGAATTCCAATTTTTGAAAATGGAGCCACAAAAATAGAACTTTTTGCAGGTATATATCAAAACGGAATAGAAGGATTACGTGATGCGTATCCGTTTTATACTTCGTATGCAGATCAAATGGATTTACAACCGGACTCTACCTATAAAGTAACACCTACTATTGGATATAAGGACGGTCTAAAAATATGGATAGAAGATTTTGAAGATTTAAGTATGAACTTTGTCAAGTCCGCTGATAGTGATACCACAATGTATAAAGCCAAAACCCCCGTATTTCAAAATTTGATAGATGGAGATGCCGGTGTCGTTACCATGTCGTCAAGCACCGTGTTGTGTCAAATGCAAACCGAAGGGGGGGATTTTTTCGATATTCCCAAAAATATAGACATTCCTGCTTATATGGAAATTCAGTATAAGTGTAATTACGAAGTGGAGGTAGGTATCTTGACCAAAGATGACCAGTTGAGTAGCTTTGTACGTACACCTCTGATTACTTTGTTTCCTACCTCTAATTGGAATAAATCCTACCTGTATTTATCGGATGTTACTACATTGTATCCAGCTGCTGACGAAGTGGAGATTTACTTTAGAGTTTACAATACTAAAGAGCAAAATAATGTAGAGTTCTTGGTGGATAATATTAAGGTTATTTACGCAGAGTAAATGAATGACAAAAAGCAAGCATTAATCTATGCACTTACTGATTATGTAGTTGCAGCGCTTTCATGGGGGGGGTTCTTTTATTATAGAAAAACCACCATAGAATCCGTAGATTTTGTTGCCGATAAAAATCTGTTTATAGGTCTAGCTATCGTACCTGTTTTTTGGGTTGTCTTGTTTTATATTTCGGGTAATTATTCTAATGTTTTTAAACGACACCGATTAAGAGACTTTGGAGAAACATTTATGCTCTCGTTGCTTGGAAGTGTTGTATTGTTCTTTTCTCTTTTGATTAATGACGAATATGCATCTTATCAAGGTTATTATTTGGCATTTTTTAGTCTGTTTGGTTTTCATTTTCTATTGACATTAATCCCTCGTTTGATTATCACGAGTAGAATCGTTAAAAAAATTCATAATGGAATTATTGGTTTTCCAACATTGATTATTGGAGGGGATGAAAACGCATTGTCTATCTATACCGAAATTACAAATCTAAAAAATAGCCCAGGTTATGATTTTAAAGGTTTTGTCTCCACCAATGGTGTTGATCGATCCCTCTTAGAAGCTCCTATTGAATATTATGGCAAGTATGATGAAGTACGATCTATTATTGAAAAAGAGCATATAACCGAAGTTATTATTGCTGTCGAAAGTTCTGAACATCAAAATTTAAAACAAATTGTAGATGATTTGAGCGATTTAAACATCGCTATAAAATTGATTCCAGATATGTATGATATCATGTCTGGGTCGGTAAAAATGACCTCCATTTTTGGAGCACTGCTGATAGAAGTCAATAGAGATCGAATGCCCGTTTGGCAGCAATCTATTAAGCGGATATTTGATGTAGTATCCTCGTTAGTTGCATTGATTATTCTGATGCCTGTATTCATTGTGCTGTCTATAATAATAAAAGCTACAAGCAAAGGTCCTATTTTTTACAAACAAGAACGAATTGGCATTTTCGGGAAGCCATTTATGATTTTTAAATTTAGGTCTATGGTGGTGGATGCTGAACAAGGAAAACCAAAATTGTCGAGCACTAACGATGCTCGCATTACTGGTGTGGGTAAATTTATTCGTAAAACAAGGTTGGATGAAATACCTCAGTTTTATAATGTCATAAAGGGAGATATGTCATTGGTGGGACCTCGACCGGAGCGTCAATATTTTATTGATAAAATAATGGAAGTAGCTCCGCATTATAAACATCTGCAAAAAGTAAAACCAGGAATAACCTCTTGGGGGCAAGTGAAATATGGGTATGCCGAAAACGTTGATGAAATGGTAGCTAGGCTAAAGTATGATTTACTATATGTAGAAAATCGCTCATTAGGATTAGATGTGAAAATACTGATTTACACTGTTTTGATCGTTTTGAAAGGAGCGGGTAAGTAGTTCTTTATAGAATACGCTTTTAAACGCTATCTTTTTCCTATATTTGGGGTAAATAAAGAACCATTATGCCATCATTAGATATAGTAAGCAAAGTAGATGCTCAAACGCTCGATAATACAATAAATTCAGCGAAAAGAGAAATCGGTAATAGATACGATTTTAAAGGAACAAATTCTGATGTAGAATTAGATAAGAAGTCTTTTCTTATTACCATAACTACCGATAATGAAATGAGTTTAGATCAAATTGAAAAAGTGCTAATCGGTCAGTTTGTAAAAAACAAACTAGATAGTGATTATTTAGACTTTGGAAAAGAACGATATGCCGCTGGTAATATGATTAAAAAAGACGTAAAAGTCAATCAAGGAATTGATCGAGAAACAGCAAAAAAAATCGTAAAAAGCATAAAAGAGGCAAAGTTCAAAGCACAAGCCTCTATTATGGATGATCAAATTCGTGTGCAGAGTAAAAAGATAGATATTCTACAAGATGTGATAGCACATTGTCGTCAGGGTGATTTTGGTATCCCTCTTCAATTTATCAATTTTAAATAATTACTAGTTTGAAACACCTGTTATTATACTTTTTACTTGCTTTCGGAACTAATCTAGTTGCCCAAATCAAAGCTCCTTTCGTGGTCAATTACACAACCAACGATTATGGAGTGTATAGTACGCCCGAAGTTTGGTCGATAGCCGAAGATGATAACGGAATTATGTATTTTGGATTAAGCAACGAAATAGCACAATTTGATGGAGTTGATTGGAGGTTGATACCCGCAGGTAAGAAAAATGTTTCTGCTTTGAAATATTACCAAGAAGCCTTGTATTTTGGAAGTTACAATCAATTTGGAATGGTAAATGTTTCAGATTCAAATTTCTTAGAAACAAAAGTCTTATCTACTGATGTGCCTTTTAATTTTGCCAATGTTTGGAGAATTGAAACGCATCAGCAATTGGTCTATTTTCAAACCGAAGAAGCATTGTTTGCATACGATACTGAAGCCAAGAAAGTAGAGATTATAAAACCAAAAACGAGTTTTCATATCATGTTTGCGGTTAACGATAAGCTATATATTCGCCAACGAAATGTAGGTTTAATGCAAATTGAAGGACTAGAACTTACCCTTGTAAATGATGATTATCTTCTTCAAGAATTTGGCTTTTTTGAAGCCTTTTCGATGCCAGACGAATCGGTCTTTTTACTAACCAACGAACTTGGGTTTAGGAGTGTAAATACTGATCTGACTGGTAAGTTAGTAGATCCTTGCGAACACGATTGTCAATATCTCGTTAATTCAGGTATAATTGGGGGGGCTCGAATTACAGATAATCTTATTGCATTAAATTCAACCACAGATGGCTGTTATTTTTCTAACGATAAAGGACGGTTTCTTGGGCAGATTAGTATGGAGAATGGGTTGAATTCAAACGAGATAAAAGATATTCACGTAGATGAGAATGGGAAACTTTGGTTGGCAACAGGTGCTGGTGTTACCAAAGTGGAAGTATTACAGCCTTTTCAGTATTTTGATGCTGATTTTGGAGTCGAAGGAAATGTACAGTCGTACGGAATCTTTCACGAAAAAAGATATATTGGAACGTCTATAGGATTGGGAATAGAAACAGATACCAATAGTTTAAATTTTGAATTGTATGATGGCATAAATACGCAAGTTTTTGATGTGCTGAATTTGCAAGATGAAATCTTATTTATCGCAACAGATGAAGGGCTATATACTTCATTAGATGGAGCGAAATTTACGCTCTTTCAAGAGGGAAGTTTTCATAAGTTGTACTATGATGAAGCCAATAAATTTTTGATAACAGCAGGTAAAAATGGAATAATTATTTATGATGCCGGTTATGGTTGGAGTATCTTCTCAACGTATATTTTTAAAGGTGCTAATATTACCAATATTGTTTATGATAAAAAAGATAATTGTCATTGGGTGGGGTCTCAATCTGGCGGTGTTGTGCAATGTGAATTTGATGGGTTTGATTTTGTTTATACCCGTTTTGGGCATGTAGAAGGAGATGGGTTAACCCCAAACGCCATGATATCTCCCTTTGAATATAAAAACTCTGTGGTCTTTGGTACACCAACAGATATTCTTCATTTTGTCAATGAAGACGAAATTATAGAAGAAATGAAAGCAACCGGGATTTGGAACGATACCATGATCGA
The DNA here is from genome assembly GCA_947311505.1 of uncultured Cryomorphaceae bacterium. Lineage (GTDB taxonomy): Bacteria > Bacteroidota > Bacteroidia > Flavobacteriales_D > Parvicellaceae > Parvicella. Next base: position 340 of record CAMZLL010000169.1, on the reverse strand, counting down.
ATACCCGATGTTTTATGGAGGAGAATTTATGCGTACACATGAATTGAGTTTTGATGACGAAAATGCACTCAATTTTCAATCTATTTTGGATTTAGGAGAGATCATTGTGGGGGTAGTTGACAATGAATTAGGGTACTATAAAGGTGAAGAGTTTGTTACCAAACCTTTCAATAGCTTTGATGTAGGAAGAATAAATTTTATCCATCCAGAAAACGATTATTTATGGGTGGGTAGCATCAATGGATTGACTAAAGTGAACCTTTTGGAGGTTATCAACTCTACTGTTTCTGACTTTAAAGTGTCTATCAATTTCAGAGAGATAGTGTATAATGATTCGGTT
>CAMZLL010000168.1 GCA_947311505.1 uncultured Cryomorphaceae bacterium | reverse complement strand
CCGTCGTTGTGATGCAAGATGGAAAAGTGAAAGAAGAAGGTGGTATAGAGTTAGTAGAAAAGGTGAAGAAAGATGGGTTTGGGAAGTAAATAGTATTTTTTTAGATATTTTCTATTGGATATATAGAAAAAGAGTTTCTTTTTTAAAAATACTGGATTTCGGATAAAAACTAAATATTTATTCTCCATACTTTCTGACCATTTTCTCTAACCATCCAACAAATGGAGCAAGTTCTGCAAAAGAGGTTTTAATTAAATCTATGGTGTTTTTATTTGTAAGTTGTGTGTCTCAGAGAGGTTTACTCATGATCCAGTCTCTTTTGCGGAGGAGTTCACGCTGAGGGTTTTCTATAGAATATCCACGAGGAACAGTCTTTAAAGCACGGTCGTTGAAGCTATGAAATTCACGAATTTCAGTATTTTTGATGATTTTTTGGAACTGTTTTCCATGTATATCTATTCATTTTCTTATAGCTGTAGTGATGTTTTTCCCTGGCATATAAAGACCACCCCCTATGAAAGAATGATTTCCTGGTTCGATATGGATATAAAAACTTGGAAATCCCGATCTTCTTCCTCATGGTGCTATTTCTATACCAAAGTTTGTTTTGTAGGGATCTTTATTTTTAGAAAATCTGGCATCTCTATTGATACGAAAGATGCATTTTCTTGGATTTAGGTCATCAAGAAAGGTGTATTGGTCGAGAAAATCTATCAACCACGCAGTGATTTCTAAGAGCTCTTTTCTGAGGAAATCATATGTTTCTTTATTTTTGTTTTCATGAAACCATTCACGGGTATTGTTTGCTTGGAGCTGTTCTAGATAAGAAAGATGTTTCTTAAACATAAATATATTTTTCTTTAAAAATAAATAGCAATCTTTCGTGAATTTCATATATTTTTGGTATTTTGTTTGTGTTATATCTGTTATTTATTTGAATATATAAAAATATGAGAAAAAAGAAACAACAAAAATACTATGTCGTGCGAGAATGAAACAAGACGGGAATTTATTCAACTCGAGACGATTGTAAGTGTCAAGTACACGGATACCAATGAGCGAAATATAAATCATTCGAGACTTTATTTGATGCTGAACAAGCTTTTTCTGATGGATATCAGGAAGTATTAAAAAGTGCTTGAAAAAAAACAAGTATCACAGCTCTTGTAGCAAGATGATTGATAGATCTAGAGAGTATTTGTGTAGATGCAGCATGTCAAAATAATCCATGAATCTTAGAGCGAAGAGGGGTGAGAACAAGAAATAGACATGAACTATTTCATTCAAAAAAATATCCTGTAGGGACGGTAAATATCGGCGAATGGTTAGCTATTATCCAGTGAATGTATCGGCTTGTAAAGCAATGAAAAACGAGCTGGATCATTTATTCTGATTCACGTACTGCGATGAGTTGGATTCGTCAAGGGGTGATACATACGACACTGATCCGTGGGAAAAATACAGAAATACTTCGGCAGTCTATCGATGCAGGAAAAAAATGGTTAAAAGACAATAAACAAGGTATCAAAGATATAAAAGTAGTAAAACGAAAAACTTCTGAGTGGTGAGAGATTCCAGCAGATTTTGGGAGGAAGTAGGGGAAGATATATTTGTGAGCAAGGATTATTTGAATTTAGTATTTTTCAATTCTATTGAAAATATTATTATTTCATGACTAATTCATTATATCGCATCATGAATCATCGTCATATTCATTTATGAATTTCTTTTTTTAAATCCATCCCTTTGGTTAATTTAAATGTATATGTTTTCATATAAATATATGTGTCAATAAAAAATATTTACCCTATTATCTCTCCTACTTTCTTATCTCTTCCTTGTACCAACTGAGCTGATCATCATCATTTTCGTCACTGGCTTTTTGCGTATTCTCTTGCAGAAAAATCTCCATTACCAGCATAGAGGGCGAAGTTTCCTTCACTGTTTACTAAGAGTCGATTTTTTTCTGGTCGGAGTTGTTTTGCTTGATTGACGATATTTTTGAAATCACTATTTTCTAGTGGGGTTTTTGTAAGAGTAAATATGGTGAAATGTTCATAATGTAGAGGAAAAAGGGCTTGTAGCTGCGATGATATTATTTGAGTTTGTATACTTTCATAGTTCTCTTGTAATTTTTTGTAGTCTTTTATAACTTTGGTGAGCTTTTCAGTTAGTTGTTTTGGCTGACAATCTAGAGTTGCACTGAGTAGTCAGAGCTGAGCATGAAGATCGTGTATATGTTCTATTGTTTTTGGCCCAGTGATAGCTGTTATTCTTCTGACACCAGAGGCTACGGCTTCTTGTGATAAGATAGTAAATGTCCCAATATTTTTGGTATTATTTACATGAGTTCCTCCGCAAAGTTCTATAGATCATAAAATATTTTGTTCTACCTTATTTCATGGAGGTCTTATACTAACAAGACGAACCTTGTCTCCATATTTATCTTCAAAAAATGCTTTCGCTCCGGTAGTAATTGCCTTCTCGTAAGACATTTCTTTGTTGGATACGGGGATAGCTTGATATATTCGTTGATTAATTTGTATTTCTATGTTTTTGAGTTGATCGGATGTTAGTGGTTTTTTTATAGCAAAATCAAATCTTAAAAAGTCTTCATCTACGAGTGATCATGCTTGTTTTGTTCCTCAGAGCATTTTATCTAAGGCAAAATGCAAAAGATGCGTAGCAGTATGTGCACGCATTTTAGCATTTCTAGAAGCTATATTTACCGTAAGTTTCATTGTATTTAGTTATACATGCTAAAATTATCTGTCTGTATTTTCTACAATATTTTCTTCTATCAACATCCTTTCTCCTTCGCCCTCTTCCTTATTCTTTTCTTCTGTAGGTGCAACTACCGTTAGTTCTTTTTCTGTTTCTGTGTTTATATTGATAATAGGTGCAGATGCATTATCTAGCACTCTTTGTTGTATTGCTTTCTGTGAAGCTTCTTCTTGAGCATTGATACCTCTCAAGTATATAACAACTACTCATATTACTGAGAACATCATTACAAAGATAATAAGAAATACAAAAAATTTTAATCAAATGTTTTTTCTTTTCATTGAATAAATTAAATAAAGTAAAAAGGTGTTGTATAGTTGATATCTAACCAATTCTTTTTAATCCTTTTTTTGCATGTGCATTTCCTGGATCTATTTCTAGTGCTTTGCTATAATATTTTTGAGCAAATTGAAGTCTATTTGCTTCTTCGTATAATGTAGCCATAGTGAGAAGATAATTCGTATTTGTTGGTCTGAGTTTTAATACTTTTTCCATAGTTTGTATTGCTTTCATGAGTTCTTTATTTTCATAGTGTATCTCTACTAGGGTAATATGGTATTTTGGATGATCATCTTTTAAATGTATTGCTTTTTCTATAAGGAGTTGTGCTGTTTTTGGCTGATTTTGTTGTAGATATATCTGTCATATCTGCCAGATAGCTTTATGATTTTCTGGATCATTATTTGCTACTCTTTTTAGTAGACTAAGTGCTTTTATATATTTTGTAGCATCAAAGTAGTGATTACTAAGCATAGTCAGTAATTCCATATTTTCTGGATCTATTGCGAGACCTTCAATTAATTTTTTTTCATATATATCTTTTTTTCCTCTCTCTCTACTTGCTATGGCAGAGTATTTTATACTTTCTACTTTTTTTTGTATTTTTTGTTTTTCAATCATTTTTTTCTTTTCTTTTTCTTCTCTTTCTTCTTCTTCTCTTTCTTTTTCTTTTAATGCACTTTTTTTGACGATCATTTCTTCCTCATGACTTTTATCTGTATTATCATCCATTTCACTCTCTTCTTCCTCATTATTTTTATCTATATTATTATCCATTCCGCTCTTTTCTTCTCCATGTATTTCTTTTTCCTCACTTTCTTCTTCATCATATATTTCTTTATTCTCTACGTCTTCTTTTGTTACGTCTTCTTCTTGTTCATTTTTTTCTTCAGTTGCATAGACTATATCAATAATTTCTTGCTTTTTAGTGTCTCTTATTTCTTTCTCTTCTTTTTCTTCTTCTGTCATAGGATCTTCAGTTTGCATTTTTTTAATATCCTGGAACCATCAGAGAAGAAAATAGAAATATTTCTTTGTAAACCATAGCAAAGGAAAAATGAAAACAAAAAGTGTTAGTACTAACCAAACAATTATTTCTATACTAAGTAGATCCATGAAGTATTTTTTAGAAAAAATAAAATATTATTTCTTGAGTATTTTTCTTGGAGATCTTTTTCTTTTTATAAATGGGGTTGTTTCTGTTTGAGGTTTTGCTTTTTTATTTTTTGCTATATTGTACTCTTCGAGGGAGAGTACTTTAAATTCTCCTCTCCACAGAAATCTAGGATTTGTTTTCTCGTCTGCATTCTCAATTTTCCCTCTTAGTTTTATTTCTTGGGTGAGGATATTAAATCAAGCACATTTCATCGGAACACCTTCTATTTGCACTATCTGTCCCTTGCGAGGGTATTTTTTATTTTCTTCTCTATAAATATCTTTTTCAAAATTTATCGTATGATCAAGTTTTCCTGATCGATCTTTTAATTTATCTCTACTACCATAGAGTCCTTGAGCTTCTATTGTTGTATTACTTACCTCATCTAGAGGATGTTTAAAGATATGATACATAAGAGGTAATCCACTAGGATCATATCGTTCCTCTAAATGAGGATGTAGTCTGATTCTATCTCTTGGTCAAACTTGATACAAAAAGAAATGTTGCCCTATTTTTTGTCTAAATGATTTAACGAACTCAGAAAAATCGAATCTTTGTTCTGCAAAAAAATAAAAATATATTTGACGACCAGAAATACTCATTCTTGCAGAAATAGGTTTTGCCGTAGGAAAAGACACCATAAAATTTTTTTTAAATATCTGAAATAAATCAGCGGCAGTTTCTTGATATTTTTCAAAGTTTTTACGTTCAGTTCATTCTAATATATAAGAAAATGTTCATATTTTGTTTGTTTTTACCTTATATCATAACACTATTCCCATCATGCTTTTCTTTTTTTCGTCTTTGTAAACAATTTTTTCTTTTACCTGGATATCTGTGGGGATAATTCATTCTATTTTTACTGGCTTGTTCAATAGCCAGTCAAGGACATATATAGTAGATTTTTCTTTCTCTCTCATGATATTGTATCAAAAACAAAAATACTGTTAATTTATTAAAGACTATTGATTTATGTAGTGATTTCAATACAAAGAGAAAGCTATGGTAAATAGAAGAATACAATGAAAAGGATGAGAAAATGTAGCATTGCAACGATATTTAGATCGTGGTTGGGGTTTTGTGAAACAAAATTATACGATTAGGGGATGAGAAATAGACTTAATAGTAAAAAATGATGAAAAAATTGTTTTTATAGAAGTAAAAATTATTAACTGGATCGAAGATATGCATGATTATATCACTCGTGGAAAAATGTGATATGTACAAAGGACGGTAAACCGATATCTTTTGAAATATCCTACAGATAAAGAGATACAAATAGATGCTGTTTTTGTACAACATTGAAAAGTGTTAGAAGTATTTGAAAATGTAACAATGGGTTAGTAGGGAAAAGTAATTTTAATGATTTAGAAAAGTAATTAACTATGAATAATAATAACTCACGTTTTCTTTCAGGATTTTTGTTTTGAATTATATTTATTATCGTTTTTTGACGATTTTTTTTGGGAAAAAAGATTGTATGAGATATAGTAAATGTTTCTAAAAATCTTTCATCATCAGGGGTTGCTCTTAGTGGTGTTTCTATAAAAAAATATACAACGATAGATAAAATTTTAAAAAAAGAATATTTTGATAAAGATGTTTTAGATATAGAAAAAATGCATGAAAATGCAGTAAAAGGATATGTTGATGCTATCGGTGATCCTTATACAGTCTACTTAACAGCAGAAGAAAATGAGATGTTCGAAGAAGAAATGGAGTGATGATTGCATTTTGCTGGAATGTGAGCAGTAGTAACAAAAAAAGATGATGGAGTGATGATAGAAGAAGTTTTAAAGGGTATGGCTGCTTATAAAGCAGGTATTAAACCCTTAGATATTATTATTTCTATCGATGGAGAGGAGACAAAAAATTTATGACTAAATGAAGCGGTTAAAAAGATTCGTGGAGAAAAATGAACTGATGTAGTATTAGTGATTTATAGAGAAAGTGAAGAAAAAGTTTTAGAAATAACGGTTACGAGAGATATAGTAGATGTTCCTTCTGTAAAGTGAGAACTGTTAGATGTTGAATGAAAAAAAATCTTGTATGTTGAAATTTCAATCATTGGAGAAGATACCAAAAGAGTCTTTGAAAAGATTATAGATGATTATAAGGGGAAATTTGACCGTATTATTATAGATTTGAGAGGGAATGGGTGAGGATATTTACCAACAGCAGTAAATCTTGTTTCTTTTTTTCTTCCTAAAAATGAACTTATTACAACAGCTAGATATAGTACTCGAGATGATGAAGTATATAGATCGAAAGGGTATGGAGATCTTGAAAAAATGCCAGTAGTAGTTTTGATTGATGGGATGAGTGCATCAGCATCAGAAATAATTGCATCAGCACTTGATGAGAAATCTAATGCACTCTTGATAGGAACAAAGACTTTTGGGAAAGGGTCTATTCAAACTTTAGCTGAAATAGAAGATGGTTCATCATTGAAATATACTATAGGAAAACGATATACTCCAAGCAACAAAAATATTGACAAAGAAGGGATTGTTCCAGATATCGAGGTTGCTTTTAATCTTACGGGGTATGTAGAGGATGAGAGAGATAATCAACTAGAAAGGGCGAAAGAAGAGGTAGTGAAAATGTAAAAAAAACGGTTATTGTATAATACAGAAATTATAAAATCATAAGATACACTCAAATATCTATGAGTAAATATAAAAGTATATACACATTATTTGTTAATTATTAATTACTTATGTCTTATTTTGCTATACTTTGAAAAACTCCTAGATTATCTTTTGAAGAACTTCAACTGATATGACCTACAAATATTCATAGAAAGTGAAAGATTGTTGTTTTTGAACTTTCTGATAATAAGACCGCTTCCTTAAATCAACTTGCGGGGATTATAAAGCGAGGGAAAATAGTCAAGCTTGGAGATGATGATTTTTTGGCTGAACTAAAGTGACTATCTATCGCTGGAGTGAGTGAAAGGAAACTTTGAATGACCTTGAAAAAGAAGTATGGGGTGAGAAGATTCAAAGAAATAGAGATCGAAAAGAGTGATCTAGAAATCAAGAATGAAGGAAAAGAGTTTATAGATCTTGATGAATTTGCGGAGTGAATGATAGGTATCGTTTCTGAACGACAAGATATCAAACGTTTTGAAGTGATAGATTTCGATAAACCGGTTAGGGGTATGAAGATAGGAATGATGCCAGGAAAACTGACACAGATGTTGGTAAATATCGGGATAGCAAGCTTATCAACTTCATTGAAAGAGGGAGATGTTACAATATATGATCCTTTCTCTGGTTTTTGAACGACGGGGTTTGTCGTAAATTCACTGGGGCATCATTTTATCGGTTCTGATATTAATATCACTCCAGGGAAACAGAACAAGAAACGATGGCTTGGAACAAAATATGCTCAGGAAAATAAACATTTTACACTCTTTAAACATAATGTCAACAATAGATTTACCAAACCTTTCTTGAAACAAGTAGATGTGATAGTTTCAGAATGACGACTTTGACCTATATTAAAAGAAAGAAATCATCTCAATAAAGAACAGCAATATCAAGAAATGATGGGAAACATTGAGGTTATTGTAACGCTCTATACTTCATTTTTAGAAAATGCAAAAATGTCGTTTGCGTGAGTTCCGATAATTATCACAGTTCCCGTCTACCTTGCACTTCCAGCTCCTTTTGTCGAAGAAAGAATAACAGAAGCAGCAAAAAAAATGTGATACACGGTAGAACAAGTATGAGAAGTATATAAGAGAAAGAAACAGAATATCGGGAGGAGAGTATTGAGACTGGAATGTGTTGAGTAGTAGTGATTTGTATAGTTTTTTTGATTTTTTAAAAAATACTCTTTAGCTAAATCATCTAAGAAAACATCTTTTTCCATACTTAAATTATTAGAAACAAACTCTTATCTTTAAGTATAACTAATATCTTTAAAAAATCAAAAAAACTATACAAATCACTACTACT
>CAMZLL010000167.1 GCA_947311505.1 uncultured Cryomorphaceae bacterium | reverse complement strand
CTACTGTGAGTGCAAATTTTTTGGCAAACCCGTCTTTACCTGCATCGGGAATGTTAACTAAAGTAATGCGATTGTCTTGCTCAGATAATAGCTGCATAACATCCCAAGAGGCATCCCATGAACGATCATTGATGATAACCAATTGAAATCGACTATAGTTTTGTGAAAGAATTAACGGGATAAATTCTCTTAGGTTTTTTTCTTCGTTTCGTGCACATACAATTACCGATACCGGTTTTAATTCATTCTTTTCTTTCTCCTTTTTTCCTTTCGCCATCATTCTGGCAAAAAAGAATATAAAATAAAAAAGTTGTATCAGAAATAATCCGCCACTTGCCCAAAGGATTATATTTTCTATGTTTAGTTCTAAGAGTTGTTGCATTAATATTTATTTCTGAAACAAAAGTACCCTTCTATAAGTTATATTATCTTTGACGCAGATAACTTTATTCACATATTTATGAACTTTACTTTAGTAAGTCAAGATCCCAAGTCAAAAGCAAGGGCAGGAGTAGTAGAAACAGCACATGGCAAGATAGAAACACCTATTTTTATGCCCGTTGGAACAGCTGGTACGGTCAAAGGAGTGCACCAACATGAGCTGAAAGATGATATCAAAGCTCAAATTATTTTGGGAAATACCTATCATTTATTTCTTCGTCCGGGATTAGACATCATAGAACAAGCAGGTGGATTGCACAAGTTTATAAATTGGGATATGCCCATTCTTACTGATTCGGGAGGATACCAAGTGTATTCTCTTTCAGGAACTAGAAAAATAAAAGAAGAAGGAGTTAATTTCCGTTCACATATAGATGGTTCTAAACATTTATTTACTCCAGAAGGAGTGATAGATATACAACGAACCATTGGGGCAGATATCATCATGGCGTTTGACGAATGTACGCCCTATCCGTGTGATTATAAATATGCCAAACGATCAATGCACATGACACATCGTTGGCTAAAAAGATGTTGCGACCGATTTGATAGCACAGAAGGTAAATATGGTTTTGAACAAACTTTTTTCCCAATCGTGCAAGGAAGTACATACAAAGATCTTAGAATACAATCTGCTGAAAAAATAGCTTCTTTTGGTAGAGAAGGAAATGCTATTGGAGGATTATCAGTAGGTGAGCCTCACGAAGAAATGTACGCTATGACAGAGATTGTCTGCGACATACTTCCTCAAGAAAAACCACGTTATCTGATGGGCGTTGGTACACCGGTAAACCTTATAGAAAACATAGCGCTTGGTGTAGATATGTTTGATTGTGTATTGCCTACTCGTAATGCAAGAAACGGAATGTTGTTTACCAGTGAAGGTATCATAAATATTAAAAATAAAAAATGGGCTGATTGTTACGAGCCCCTAGATCCTAACGGAACATCGTATGTAGATTCATTTTATTCTAAGGCATATTTAAGACATTTGATTGTTTCTAAAGAAAGACTAGCCGGACAAATAGCAAGTGTTCATAATTTGGCATTTTATATTTGGTTGGTAAAAGAAGCTCGAAAACATATTGTTGCGGGAGATTTTAGAGAGTGGAAAGATATTATAATTCCTAAATTACAAAACAGATTGTAAGCATTACGACACTTCTTTACATGTTCAAAAAACTAGATTTATACATAGCAAAAAAGTTTCTTAGCACATTCATATTTATGATTATGATTGTGATGAGTATTGCTATAGCCATAGATTTAAGCGAACGATTGCGAGACTTTACAGATCCTGAGTCTAACCTGACGCTTGCAAAAATAATGATAGGATACTACCCTTATTTCTTTATTCATTATGTCAATTTATTTAGCTCGTTGATTATCTTCTTATCAGTCATTTTCTTTACAAGTTTTATGTCTCAACGAAGTGAAATCATTGCTATTCTGAGTAATGGCGTTAGTTTTAGAAGATTTACTAGACCTTATTTGGTTGTGAGTTCGTGCCTTCTTGCGTTTTCATTGGTTTCTAATCATTATTGGGTTCCCGAGGCCAACAAAAAAAGAATTGATTTTGAGAACACCTATATTTGGGCTGCGTCCGATATTAAGAATACCAATTTAGAATTAAACGATAGCACTATTATTCATTATAAAAAATATTTGCCTAGTACCAATTCTGTAGATAGACTGTGGATAGAAAACTGGCGGGTAAACGAAAATGGGCTGTATGAAATGTATAAAGTCATTCATATAAACCTCGCAATAGGAGATAGTACTAGTTATAAATGGACATGGAACAAAGTCTTCATTAGAGAAATATCAGACTCAGGAGAAGTGGTACAACAAATAGAAGTGCTTGATACCACTTTTTATTTTAAAATAAATGACCTTGGCTACGTAAACAATGCTATGGATGCAATGACTACGCCTGAATTAATTAATTACAGAGATCGAAAGCAGAACGAGGAGCGAATAATCTCACGCAAATAGAAATCATTCTATACGAACGAACTGCATACCCATTTGCGGCTTATATTTTAACTTTAATAGGATTAGCAGTAGCATCCAGAAAAAGTAGAGAAGGAGTAGGGGTAAGTCTTATTATCGGACTAGTAATTAGCTTCTTGTACATTTTCTTTATGAAGATAACAACAGTAGCAGCCACCAATGCGGGGATGTCACCAGCTATAGCTGTGTGGGTACCAAATGCTATTTTCTCTGTCCTAGCATTATTGCTTTATTGGGATCGTGTGCGTCATGAAGAACCACCAAGTATATGGAGGTTGATTTTACCTTGGCGTTGGTTTTTAGGGTAGAACCAAAAAAATAATTATATTTGAGTTCTTAAACCTTAAACAAATGTATTTTAAAAAAAATGTTTTAATAGCTCTGTGTATGTTGTTCTCGCATGGTCTATTTTCGCAAAATGTAGGAATTAATGCTACTGGAGTCAATCCAGACAATTCAGCGATGCTTGATATTGTGTCCTCAGATAAAGGAATATTAATACCGAGAGTAAATATTGCAAATCTAAGTACAGCTGCACCAGTTACTGCTCCAAGTAATTCTTTATTGGTTTTCAATACCAATGCAACTACTGGACAAGGATACTATTATTGGGACAACGCAAATACAACTTGGGTAAAACTCCTCGATGCAAATTCAAATAGTGATGAAGATTGGCATAAAGCCAACACTACCAATTCGCCTACCAGCATCAATGATGATATCTTTACCAACGGTAATGTGGGAATTGGTTTGAATAACCCAAGTGAATCACTTGAAGTAATTGGTAGGGTAAAAGCTGATTCTTATGAAGGGGTTGGAAATAACGGAGGTGGAGCAGGAGGAAATGCTATTATAAGAAAAAATGCAAATGCGGGTAGAGATGAGTTGCAAATCTATTCAGGAGGAGACGCTTATCAAGCCAACTCAAAAGGAGCGGGAATACATTTATATGGAAACTTTGACTCACAACACGCTGGTAATGTTGCTCATAAATCGCCAACGCAAAAAAACATAAATGCGCTGTATGGCAAAACACTTACTATAGAAGCTAACGCTTTGATGAATGTTGTTCCAGATGCTCAAATTGCTATTTTTTCTTTAATTCAGTTAGGAGAAACAGCTTTAGAGACCACTGAAATAATGGCGTCTCGCATTGACCCTATTAAAAAAGAATTGATAAAACTTGGAATAGAGAAAGAAAATATTGTATTAGATATGATTTCTTTTATCCCTAGATATGAAGATACCATTATCAAAAAAAGGTTTAGCAAAAGTTTCACAGAGATTCCCAAAGGGTTCGAGTTGAAGAAAAACTTGCACATTAAATTTAAAGATCATGAATTGCTCGAAAAAATAATAACTATCTGTGCAAAAAGCGAAGTCTATGAACTTGCAAAAATAGAATATGTAGTGCTTGATAATGAAGCACACCAAAAGAGAATAAGAGAAGAACTACTGCATCATATTTCTGATAAGATAGCATTTTATCATAAGCTTACAATACACGATGAAATAAAGATATATCAGGTAAATGAGCAAACGAATGAATACTATCCAATGGATCGATATAAAATGTATGCAGCACATAGCAGCAGCTCTTTTGAAGCAGTAACAGCAATAAAAAAGAAGAAACAACGTACCGTGAAACGATTAGAAAAGAATAAAACCATTTTTTATGACCCTATAAACACCAAAAGCTATGATGTGATAATTAATCCAGGTGTATTGAAGCCTTCAGTGCAATATTCATTCAAAATAACAGTGAGCTATAAGTTGGTAGAAAAAGAAAAACAAGAGGTTGTAGCTGTAGAAAAAGACGTAATAAAAAAGCAATACTTGTTAATTACTCCCGCTGGAGATGTAAAAGCCTTGGATTTGTAATTTTAGGTATAATACTATAAAGTCATTCCTACAACTACAGCAGTTAGTAAGCAAGCAATTGTTCCTCCTAGTAACGCACGTACACCTAATTTGGAAAGGTCTCCTTTACGTGAAGGTATCAAAGCGCCTATTCCTCCTATCTGAATACCAATGGATGCTATATTTGCAAATCCACAAAGCATATAGGTTGCCATAATTATAGATTTTTCGTTCAATAACCCTTGATTTTTCATTTCGGCAAGCCTTTGATAACCTAAGAATTCGTTAAGTATAGTTTTTTGACCAAGAAGCTCTCCTACATATACCATATCTACCTTATCCACACCTACGAGCCACATTATAGGTGCTCCAGCATAGCCAAGAAGAAACTGAAAGGATAATTCTTTGTAGTTGTTATTGGTAAATTCGGCTATTGTATCATTAAGACCTGTAAGATTACCAATCCCTCCTAGAATACCATTGGCAAGTGCCATAAGAGAGATAAAGACCAAAAGCATAGCTCCAACGTTAATCGCTAGTTTTAATCCATCTGTAGTTCCATTTGAAATAGCTTCTAACGCATTGACTCCAATTTTATCTTTAGATATAGTAAGGTTTTCTTTAATCTTTTCTGTTTCGGGAATTAGTATCTTGGCTGCTATGATAGCTGCGGGTGCAGAAATAATAGAAGCGGTTAGTAAATGCTTGGCAAAAAACGCTTGAGCTACAGGGTCATCGCCACCAAGATAGCCGATATAAGCAGCTAAAACACCTCCAGCAATAGTTGCCATACCACCAGTCATCAAACACATTAATTCTGATTTGGTCATTCCCAATAAATAAGGTTTTACCAATAGCGGAGCTTCAGTCTGACCTAAGAATACATTTCCTGCAGCTGCAAGACTTTCTGCTCCAGAAAGACGCATAAATTTCTTCATTACCCATGCAAAAACATAAACTATTTTTTGAAGTATTTGCCAATAGTAAAGTAGGCTCATCAATGCGGAAAAGAAAATAATGGTAGGTAATACTCTAAATACAAACGTGTTTAATCCATTGTGAACCAGTCCATTTGAAAACTGTCCAAAAAGAAAATCAACGCCAGAATTGGTGTAGCCAATTAGGGTTACAAACCCCTTGCTTATTGCATCAAAACCTTCGCCAACATAAGGGGCTTTCAAAACCAATAAGGCTATTATAATCTGCATGCTTAACCCCTTTGCCACGAGTTTCCAATCAATAGCTTTTCTGTTTGTGCTAAACAACCAAGCTACTGTTAGCAAAAAGGCCATACCGAGCAAACCTCTAAAAACGGACATTATACTATATGTAGAGGTGTGTTCTTTTTCTCTGCTAAATACAAAATGACCTTTATGTGCAATGTTTAGTATTAGATTAGATGCTGATATTTTAGTTACCACAAAATATTTATTTGCCTCTTTTAGATGAGGTCCGTTGTCATCTAGAGTACCTATGGTCTCGCCATTGTTATGTATGGTTATATTTGCTTTTCCGGTTGCGTCATTGGCTACTACCAAGCTATCTGCTACAATGGTAATGTTAGGCTCTGGGTAAACTAGAGCAATAGTGTCGTTATTTGTGGACCAACTACCTTTTACTTTCTCAATATTTAGAATATTGGTATTAAAGGTATATCCATTGTCTGTAATGTTAAAGGAAAGATGGTAGATCGAATCAACGACATGAAAACCTGTAAATTTTGATTCTTCAACATTTAAAATCCAAGTGCCATTATAAACAGCATCAGGATTTTCTTTAGAAGAACTACATGAGTTTAGAAACAACAGCAGAGCAGGTAGTATATACAGAAAATAATTGATTTTTTTCATAAGCTATTTTAGTTGCTATTTCTTTTGTTTATTTCGTCACGAATTCTTGATGCAGCTTCGTAATCTTCATTATCCAATGCTTCGGATAGTTGTGCGTTTAACTCTTCTAAGGTAAATACCTTTGGTGCTTCAGGGATAGCAGCTTCTATACTGCTAACATCGTCAGTTCCTGCAAAATCTTCATCGAGTAAAATACCTGCGCTTCCCAAAACAAATTCGTAGGTGTAAATAGGGCAATTAAAACGAACAGCTAACGCAATGGCATCGGAAGTACGAGAGTCTATTTGTATTTCCTTACCCTCTCTTTCGCATGTCAATCGAGCAAAGAAAATCCCTTCAAGAAGGTTATAAATAATTATTTCAGTAATTTGAATGTTAAATTCTTCCGCAAAGTTTTTAAACAAGTCATGCGTTAACGGACGACTTGGAGTCATTTTTTCCAATTCGATAGCTATAGCCTGTGCTTCAAACCCTCCAATGATAATGGGCAATCTTCTTTTTCCATTAGTTTCTCCTAACACTAGAGCATATGCACCTGACTGCGTCTGACTGTAAGATAAACCTACGATTTCGAGTTTTACTTTTTTCTTATCCTTTTCCATTCCCTATTTGCAAGTGTGCTTGTTAAAGATTACGAAAATAAGAAATATATCTTCAAAACGCTGTTGGAATGAATAAAAATTTAGCAAACGACTAATTGTGCAATGATCTTAAAAATAAAACACCAAGAGTAGTCAACCCAATTGGTGATTTCTTATCGTTCTCTTCTTCTAGGAATTACTAAAGAGTTGGCGTTCATTTCTTTGTTAGCATTTCTATTGTTGTAGATGTCCACAGCTAGATAGAGTGCGTTTCTGAATGAATCAGGAGAAGCTATTCCTTTTCCTGCTATATCATAAGCAGTACCATGGTCTGGTGAGGTTCTTACTATGGGTAGTCCTGCTGTAAAATTTACTCCTGTGCCACCAGCCAAAGCTTTGAAAGGGGTAAGCCCTTGATCGTGGTACATGGCAAGAACGGCATCAAATTTTAGAAACTGACCAGAGCCAAATAACCCGTCAGATGGATAAGGTCCAAACGCAAGAATTTCTTCTCGATTCGCTTGTTCTATAGCAGGTGTTATGACTTCGCTTTCTTCTGAACCCAACATACCATTTTCTCCTGCATGTGGATTGAGTCCTAATACTGCTATTCGAGGTTTAATAATTCCAAAATCTTTTTTCAAACTTGCGTTCATCATGGATATTTTCTTAACGATAACCTCTTTTGTTAGTGCTTTTGAAATTTGTTCAACTGGGATATGATTTGTTGCTATTCCCACCCTAAGATGGTCTTTAATCATAAACATTAAAGCATCTTCTTCGTTAGATAGCTTCGTCAAATATTCTGTATGTCCAGGAAACTCGAAACCTTCTCTCTGAATGTTCTTTTTATTGATTGGAGCGGTAATCAAAACGTCTATTTTACCTGTTCCTAAATCTTGGGTTGCGGCTTCCAATGATTTAAAAGCATAAGAACCGCCAATTTCATTGGATTCTCCTGCGGATATTTTAATTTCTTCTTTCCAAAGATTTAAGAGGTTTATTTTTCCATTTTTAGCTGCATCTGCATCTGCTATTTTCTGAAAGTTAAATGGTAGATTAATCGCTTTTTTATAATATGAAAATACTCGTGTACATCCATATATTACAGGAGTGATATTGGACAAAATACGAGTGTCCTCTAATGTTTTTATGATGATTTCTATTCCCACGCCATTGATGTCGCCAATAGATATACCTACTTTTATAGATTTCATTTTTTAGTTCTTAATTATAAAAATTATACCAGAAAAATATATTCTAGTATTAATAGAATGTTTCGTTGTTTTTTAATAACGATTTTTTATAAAGTCGTAGATTAATCTTACGCCAACTCCTGTACCTCCTTCTGGAAGATAGTTCCTTTTGGAAGCTCTAAAAGCTGGACCAGCAATATCTACGTGTATCCAAGGATAATCTACGAAGTGTTCCAAGAACTTACCGGCAGTAATCGCACCAGCGGTAGCACCTCCTAAGTTTTTGATATCTGCGATACTCGATTTTATCTCATCGCCATATTCTTTGAAAAAAGGAAACTGAACTACTCGTTCAAATGTTTCGTCCCCTGAGTTGGTTAATTGTGCAAAATCTGTATTTTTAGCCGTACCCATAATAACAGAAGCATGATCGCCAAGCGCTCTTACGGCCGCACCTGTAAGTGTAGCGAAATCCATTACTATTTCTGGTTTATATTTTTTTGCATAATGCAATGCGTCCGCCAATACCATTCTACCTTCGGCATCTGTGTTTAGTACTTCTACAGTCTTGCCGCTGTACATTTTGATAACATCACCTGGTGCGTATGCATTTCCACCCGGTCTATTATCAGTAGATGGTACTAAAGCGATTACATGAACGGGTAGTTTGTTCATCGCGATAGCATACATTGCTCCGCTTACCGCTGCTGCACCTCCCATATCACTTTTCATCAAGTCCATAGAGTTTGCAGTTGGTTTCAAGCTCAATCCTCCTGTATCATATACAATTCCTTTACCCACAAGAACGATTGGTTTTTTGTTTTTAGCATTTTTTGGTTTCCATTCCATTATAGAGAATGTTGCAGGATCAATACTTCCTTTGTTTACAGCTAATAAACCTCCCATTTTTAGGGATTGAATTTTTTTCTGGTTTAGCACCTCAATACTAAAGCCAGATACTGCTGACATTGCTTCAAATTCTTTGGCTATCTGTACGGAATTTAAAAAAGAAACAGGTTCATTTACTAAATCTCGAGCTTTAAATGTTGCAGCTATTATTGCCCACATCTCAGCTATTTTTTCGGCAGAGATGTTATCATCTTGTACAAAAATATTCTGAAGGCTGTTTTCTTTTTCTTTTTTATCTGTAAAGTATTTTAAAAATTGGTAATTAGCCAAAGCAAGCCCTTCTATTAAATAAATAGATTTGTTGTTTTTGGATACACTTTTGATTAAAATTTGTTCTATTTTTTGTTTATTAATAGCTTCGCAAATAGCAGCACCTGCCTGTCTTAATTGCTCTTGTGAATCTGAGTCTTGTTTTTTAGAAACAATAACTACATATTTACCTTTCTCTAATTGAGGGAGATATGCCCAGTCTAAATTCTTTTTTAGTTTGCTGTTTAAAAATTCTTTTTCGTTTTTGTTGATCTGTATTTTATCTATTGATTTTGCTGTGTCAATGATAATAATCTCGTGATTCAACGTATTTTTTGCTTTTTTAGCCATGATATATGTGTGTGTGTTTGTTTTGAACTGTAAAGTTAGAATGTTTTATCAATCTTTGCGATAGAAAAATAAAAACCTGAGTCTGAATCAAGAAAAAAATAGACTTGTTCGTTGATGAAAACCAGTAAAAAAAGAAAATCATGACTTTTGTCAGGTTTTAAACTGTTGATTATTAGTAAAAAAATACACGAACAAACTATCTTTGAAAAAAAGAAATTATGAAAAAGATACTTATACCGACCGACTTTTCTAAAACTGCTTTGATTGCTTTAGAATATGCAATAAAATTGACCGACCAATTAGAGGGAGAATTAGTGGTTTTAAACACCTATGATGTTCCGTATGGAGGAGCATCTACCATGGTAAATATTGATGATTTATTACGAAAAGAGGCAATCGAGTCTTCCAGTAAACTTAAGGAAGATATTGAAAAAAGGTTCCCCAATGCTGCGATATCTTACAAAGTAATTTCTGGACCCTTTTTAGAGATTGCAACTCGATTCTCCAAAGAGATAGAAGCAGATTTGATAATAATGGGAACTACTGGAGCTACAGGTATTGAAGGCGCCTTGTTTGGGTCAAACACCTCTAACCTTCTCAAAAACATCGATGTGCCAATAATAACTGTTCCTAGAAATTCAAAGCCACAACTTCCAAAAGCGATAACAATTTCTACTGACTTAAAAATAGCATTGGATGATAAACTGTACGACCCAGTACGGAAATTCGTCCTTGGATTTGGAGCAAAATTAAACTTCTTGAACATTACCAAAACAAACGACAAAGAAAGACTAAAAGAAAAAGAGGATCGATTTGGCATGCCTGTAGATTTCGTATTCGGAGAAACAGTTGAAGACGGTATCAAAGATTATCTTTCTACTGCTGATACTGACTTAGTGGTTATTGTGGCTGAAAAACACAGTTTCTTTAATCAAATATTCACACCTTCGGTAAGTAAAAAACTAGTGCAACACCTTAAAGTTCCGATGATGCTTTTAAAACAATAGAGCGCTCTATCTTTATATTATGCTTTTTATTGCAGAATTCATTTGAAAAATAGGCTTATTACAATACGATTGATATAACTTTGCATCCGAATTAACCGGTATTAAATAACAGTTAATAGGATAGGGATAACTATAATTTCCAAAACAAGGATGAAAGATCAACCAATCAAAAATGTAAATTGTGATCATTGTGGAGACAAATGCGGAACAGGAAGCGTTTTTGAGGACTCTTTAAATTTTTGCTGTTCGGGTTGCAAAACGGTGTATGAAATACTTGCAGACAATGATCTATGCGATTATTATGCAGATGGTAGCACGCCAGGCACATCTATGCGGTCAAAAACTTACTATGACAAGTTCACTGTATTAGACGACCCTGAAATAAGAAGTAAATTTATATTATTTGAAGAAGGAAATTTAGTTAGCGTAAAACTTAAGCTCCCACAAATACATTGTAGCTCATGTATTTGGCTACTCGAGAACCTGCAACGGCTCAACGAAGGAGTGTCTTCTTCTGAAGTAAATTTTCAAAAAAAACAACTTCTTGTCAATATCAATAAATCAAAAATTGACATCAAAGAATTGTTTATATTACTTACTCAAATTGGCTACGAGCCGCTGATAAATATACAAGAAACAGATCACTCAAATACCTCATTAAATATAACATTACTATTAAAAATTGGTGTTGCAGCATTTTGTTTTGGCAACATAATGCTTTATTCGTTTCCCGAATATCTTGGGCTAGACTCCAAAGAATTTGCTCGATTTTTTGCTTATCTGTCATTATTATTTTCTATTCCACTACTCTTTTATTCTGGATTTGAATACCTTCAAAACGCTTATCGAGGTATAAAAATGCGATACGTAAATATGGATATTCCTATCGCATTAGGTATGATTACATTGTTTGCTCGAAGCAGCTACGAGATTATTTCAGAAACTGGCGGTGGGTATTTAGATTCGCTCAGTGGACTTATTTTCTTTTTATTGATTGGGAAATGGTTTCAATCGAGAACATACAAAACGTTGTCGTTTGAAAGAAATTACAAATCGTACTTTCCGCTTTCTACTACTAGATTAGAAAATGGAAAAAGGGTTACCGTAAAGTTAGACGATTTAAAAATAGGCGATGAAATCATAATCAGAAACCATGAATTAATACCTGCGGATGGTCTTATCAAAAGTGGCGAAGCATTTTTGGACTATAGCTTCGTAACAGGAGAGTCTGAACTAATCCACAAAACCGAAAAAGCAGTTGTTTATGCGGGCGGTAAACAAGAAGGATCTGAATTAGCAATACTTCTAACCCACAAACCCGACAACTCTTATTTGACTCAACTTTGGAATCAAGAGGCGTTTGCTAAAAAAGAAGACCAACAAATAAATAAATTAGCAGACCAAGTAAGTAAATATTTTACCTATTTTATTTTAACCATCACCGCTCTTACCGCAATCGTGTGGTTCTTTTTAAATCCTGCGTTAATATGGACATCAGTCACAGCTGTATTAATAGTCGCTTGTCCATGTGCATTGGCACTTAGCATCCCTTTTACATTGGGTAATGCCATTCGTTTTCTTGGCAGAAAAGGTATCTACCTAAAAAACACAGAAGTAATAGAAGAACTCGCAAAAATAGATACGATAGTTTTTGACAAAACAGGAACATTGACCACAACCAAATCCACTTCAATTAGCTTCAACAATGAATTAATTACCGAGCAAAAGGAATTGATAAAATCATTAACAACCAACTCCAATCATCCTTTGAGTAGAAGTATTACTCAGTTTTTAGACAAAATAAAAACCCATGAAGTTAAAAGTTTTAAAGAAATAACAAGTAAAGGCATACAGGGAGTAGTTAACAACATTGAGGTCAAAATTGGAAACGAAGCTTTTCTAGGTGTTGCGTTTAATAAAAACATCACTACTGTTGGTGTTTTAATTGACCAACAATATATCGGTTGTTTTGAATTTATTCCCTTGCTTCGAAAAGGAGTGCCTGATCTTATTTCAAAATTAGATGCACTCCAGATTAAAATGAGTCTGGTCTCAGGAGACAACGACAGTATGGATGCGTTTCTTGCTGAAAAACTAAAATTAACCGATCGAAAATTTAATTGCTCACCACTAGACAAGTTAAACTACATAAAAGAACTACAAGAAGCAGGAATTGTAGCCATGATTGGTGACGGACTAAACGATGCTGGAGCACTCAAACAAAGCAATATAGGTATTGCCATTTCAGATGACGTAAATTATTTTGTACCTGCCTGCGACATCATACTAGACAGCGATGCAATTTCGGATGTTCATGGACTATTATTGTATTCAAAAAAATGTATGCACATCATATATGCAAGTTTTACGTTGTCATTTATATACAATATAGTAGGTTTGTCTTTTGCTGTTACAGGAACACTTTCGCCTGTTATAGCTGCAATTCTAATGCCTATTAGCTCTATTTCCGTAGTAGCTTTTGCTTCACTTACTTCAAAATACTATTACCATAAACTTATAAAACATTAAAAATGTACAAAATCTGGTCTAAACTATCTCAGGCAGAGATAAAATCAAGAATTGAAAAAGCATTATCCAAAAACGTAAACTTTCAAGAAGAGAACATATTGGGTGTGCCTGCGTCTCATTTAGATGAAAAAGTTTTTTCACAAGATGCTTCTTTTGTCGAAAACGCTCCATTTATAAAGTCGTTGATTCAAAACCCTAATCACATAGGATGTCATACTATAGGAAGTTCCGAAAGTTTCTTTGCTGGAACACAAGAGCTCGAACGTGAGGTTATAGATATTTGCGCTATTGATATATTAAAAAGTAAAAGAAACAAACACGATGGATATATAGCTTCTGGCGGAACCGAAGCCAACTTACAGGCAATCTGGATATACAGAAACTATTTCATAAAAGAAAAAGGTGCGACATTAGATGAAATTGTAATCATTTGTAGTGAGGATAGGCATTATTCTATGGATAAAGCTTCTAATATTTTCTGTATTGATTTTGAAAAAATTTCCGTTGATTTTGACACCCGAAAAATAAGTAAAGAGTCTGTTTCTAAAACGATTAAAAAATCAATGCAAACTGGCAAAAAATATTTTATTGTTATAGGTAACATGATGACTACTATGTTTGGTTCGGTTGATAACATAGATACCTACGTAACTGTTTTAAAAGAGCATAAGTGCACCTACAAATTACATATAGATGGAGCCTTTGGAGGGTTTTATTATCCATTCGCAAATAAAACATCAAAGTTAACATTTGAAAACCCTGAGATATCATCTTTCACCCTTGATGCCCATAAAATGGCGCAAGCTCCTTATGGTACCGGTGTTTTTTTAATCCGAAAAGGATATATGGACTATGCGACTACAAAAGCAGCAAGTTATGTAGAAGGTCAAGACAGCACGTTAATCGGTAGTAGGTCTGGTGCAAATGCCATTTCTGTTTGGATGATACTCATGAAACACGGTCCATTTGGGTGGCAAGAAAAAATATTTATACTACAAAAAAGAGCAGAGTGGATTTGCGAACAGCTAAACATAAAAGGAATTAAACATTACACAGAAGAAAATTCAAATATAATAACAATAGATAGCAATTTTTGTGATAAAGAAACGGCTACAAAATATGGACTTGTTCCTGATCAACATGAAAATCCAAAATGGTACAAAATTGTTGTAATGCAGCATGTTACCATAGAAAAGTTGCAGCCGTTATTACTGGAGTTACAGCATTAAAAATCACTCAGGTTACACGTTTATATGACAAAAGTCATATAAATTTATGCCGTATTAACAATATAGGATATACCTCTTTGTTTTACATTTGCATGACAATACAATTAATCTTAGTTCAAATGAGTATCATTTTTTTATTAGCATTAATTAGTTTAGCCATTGCTATATTTTTCTTAGGGGCTTTTCTTTGGGCCGTAAAAACAGGTCAATACGAAGATGATTACACTCCCTCTGTGAGAATGCTTTTTGACGACTCCCCCAAACGAAATCAGAATTCAGATAACAAAATAGATAATCTAAAATCAAAAAAATGAATAACGTAGAAAAGTTTTCATACGACAACTCCATTGTCAATAAATTTTCCATTGCCACTGTGGTGTGGGGTATTATAGGTATGCTTGTGGGGCTGACGATTGCGCTTCAATTAGTTTGGCCTAGTATAAATGCAGCATCTTGGCTGAATTTTGGTAGAATTCGACCGTTGCATACCAATGCGGTAATCTTTGCATTTGTAGGGAATGGTATTTTTGCCGGAGTGTATTATTCATTGCAAAGACTTCTAAAGGCTAGAATGTTTAGTGATGTGTTAAGTAACATCAACTTCTGGGGTTGGCAATTGATTATCTTGAGTGCTGTTATTACACTTCCATTAGGATACACAACGTCAAAAGAATATGCAGAATTAGAATGGCCTATTGATATTGCTATTACTTTAATTTGGGTTGTATTTGGATGGAATATGTTTGGTACCATCTTAAAAAGAAGAGTTCAACATTTATATGTTGCGATTTGGTTTTATATAGCAACCTTCGTTACGGTAGCAGTATTGCATATCTTCAATTCATTTGAGCTACCTGTTCACGGAATGAAAAGTTACTCGGTATATGCCGGTGTACAAGATGCATTAGTACAATGGTGGTATGGGCACAATGCAGTAGCATTTTTCCTTACAACTCCTTACCTAGGTTTGATGTATTATTTCGTGCCAAAGGCTGCGGATAGACCTGTTTATTCTTATAGACTATCTATCGTTCACTTTTGGGCATTAATATTCTTATATATATGGGCTGGACCACACCATTTATTATATACTTCATTACCAGACTGGGCACAATCCCTAGGTGTAGCATTCTCTGTAATGCTAATTGCACCATCTTGGGGTGGAATGCTCAATGGTTTATTGACACTTCGTGGCGCTTGGGACAGAGTACGAGATGATGTAGTACTTAAATTTATGGTAGTTGCTATTACTGCTTATGGTATGTCAACTTTTGAAGGGCCCTTATTATCTATCAAGTTTTTCAACATGATTGCTCACTTTACCGATTGGATTGTTGCTCACGTGCACGTTGGAGCATTAGGTTGGAACGGAATGTTAACGTTTGGTATGATGTATTATATCATACCGAAAATTTGGGGAACCAACTTATACTCTAAAAAATTAGCCAATTATCACTTTTGGATAGCTACTATAGGAATATTAGTTTATGCTATTCCATTGTATTGGGCGGGATTTGTTCAAGGGTTTATGTGGCAAGAATTTGATGAGTTTGGAAAATTAGTTCACAAAGATTTCTTAGATACCGTAACAGAGTTGAGACCTTATTATATGATGCGATCGTTAGGAGGTTTAATCTACTTAACAGGAGCATGTTTGATGGCATACAACTTAGTTATGACTGCTAAACAAGGGGTTCTCATCAAAAATGAAGAAGCAGAAGCTCCGGCATTATTGAAAAATACTGTAGCACACGATGATGGATATTGGCACAGAGCAATAGAAAGAAAACCAATTCGTATGTTAGTTTTTAGTTTGATTGTAATCCTCATAGGAGGATTAGTAGAAATTGTTCCTACAATCATTGTAAAGGACAATATACCTACTATATCTAGTGTAAAACCATATACTCCTCTTGAGTTGGAAGGTAGAGATATCTACATCAGAGAAGGATGTGTGCAATGTCACTCACAAATGGTTCGTCCGTTGCGTTTTGAAACAAAGCGATACGGAGAATACTCAAAAGCGGGGGAATTTGTTTATGACCATCCATTCTTATGGGGGTCAAAACGTACAGGACCAGATTTAGCACGTGAAGGGGTAGGAAATGATAAACAATATCGACCAAATGTGTGGCACTACAACCACATGATAAACCCTCAACGAATAAGCCCAGGTTCAATTATGCCTTCTTATGAATTCTTAAAAGAAGAAGAGCTGAGTTTAGACTATACACACAAAAAACTTGAGGTAATGATTACATTAGGAGTTCCTTATACTGATAGTACTCTTAATAACTATGCAGCAATGATGGATGCGCAAGCTGCCGAAATTGCAAAAAGTATCAAAACAGATTTGGAAGCAAAAGGAATAGAAATATCGGATACTAAATTTAAAGAAATTAAAAAATCTGAATTAATTGCTCTCATCTCTTACTTACAGCGTTTGGGATCTGATATTCACAACGAACCAGTTCCTACAGAAGAAGCGGGTAAATAATTATAAAACTAAACCATTTAGTTATGTTGAAATATATTAAGAATCATATGACCAGTATTGATGGAATAGAAATATTTCCACTGATATCATTGCTGATGTTCTTCTTGTTTTTTGTACTCTTGTTTGTATATATTTCAAGAGGAGGAAAAAAAAGATTTGAAGAAGTAAGCCACTACCCATTATTTGAAGAAGACGATAAAAGTACTAATAACAATAACACTAAGAAAGGATGAAATATCAAGTAATATTCTGGCTACTAGTAGCTTCGGCAATAATATTAGCTATTGGAATAGCTGTTTTAGCTAGTTCGATAAAATCGCTAATAAAAAGTAAATCGTTTAAAGAGAAAAACAACATGGGTTCTACTAAAGTAAAATCGGTGCTTGCAGTAATTGGATTTACAACACTATCTAACACTGTATTTGCAGGAGGGGAAACAATTAAAGAAGTTGCTACTTTTGGGTTTAGTGATGTTGTAGCAGTTGCGGTTATCAACCTTATTTTAATTTTGGTGTTCTTTTATTTCAAAAACATTTTTGATACGTTGGCTGAAGAATTGATACCTACCAAAGAAAGAAAAGAGAGTAGCCCTTGGTTCCAGTTTAACAAAACGATGACCGATGCTGTTGCTATAGAAGATGAAGATTCTATATTAATGGATCATGAGTATGATGGAATTAGAGAGTTAGACAACAATCTTCCACCATGGTGGTTGTGGGGTTTTTATGCAACAATCGTTTTTGCAGTATTATACCTTGGAAATTACCACGTATGGAAATCTGGCGATTTACAATTAGTAGAATATGAAAAAAACATGATTTATGAGGATGCTTTGGTAGCTGAAAATATGGCAAATATGAATCTTACTGTAGATGAATCAACCGTCACGTTATTAACAGATCAATCAGAACTAGATAAAGGAAAGGCTTTTTTTACCGACAACTGTGTAGCTTGTCATGGTGGTGAAGGAGAAGGAGGAATAGGCCCTAACTTCACAGATAACGCGTGGATGTATGGTAATAAAATTGATGACGTGTTTAAAACCATTAAATATGGAGCTAAGAACGGTATGAGAAGTTGGAATGATGATTTTACAGGTGTAGAAATACAACAAATAGCATCTTACCTTTTATCTATACAAGGAACTAATCATCCGAATGGAAAAGAACCTCAAGGAGAAGTTTATGAGAGTACATGGATAGTTGAGTAACAAGAGTTACAGTATTGTACTGAAGAATGAAGTAAATTTGTAATCACCCTTTGTTAAGGGTGATTTTTTATATATAATTATTGCTATGGAAGACGATTCTTACAGAGACCATTTATCAACCATTGGTGAAGACGGAAAAAGAGTTTGGGTTTATCCAAAAAAGCCAAAAGGAAAATTTTACAACAAAAGAAAGATTGTAGGATACCTTTTGCTGGTATTATTATTTATAATGCCCTATATAAAGATTAAAGGAGAACCTTTTCTTTTATTTAATTTAGCAGAACGTAAATTTGTTATTCTTGGTCAAGTTTTTTGGCCTCAAGATTTTTACATTTTTGCATTAGCGATGATTACCTTTGTTGTATTTATTACGTTTTTCACCATTATTCTAGGTCGAGTATTTTGTGGGTGGCTGTGTCCTCAGACTATATTTATGGAGTTGGTATTTCGTAGAATAGAATACTGGATAGAAGGAGATGCAAGCCATCAAAAAAAATTAAATAGACAAGAATGGACTACTGAAAAAATAAGAAAAAAAACAATTAAACACACTTTATTCTGGTTGGTGTCTTTTATTATTTCAAACACCTTTTTATCCTACATCATAGGCTATGAAGAATTATGGGCAACGATATTAGCAGGTCCTTTTAAAAGTTTTGGAGGTTTTCTTGCTATCGTAGTATTTGCTTCGGTTTTTTATGGTGTTTTCGCTTTTTTGAGAGAGCAAGTATGTACTACAATATGTCCATACGGAAGATTACAAGGGGTGCTAATGGATTCTAAATCTCTAATAGTAGCGTATGATTATAAAAGAGGAGAAGGCAGAGG
>CAMZLL010000166.1 GCA_947311505.1 uncultured Cryomorphaceae bacterium | reverse complement strand
TTTTCTATCTAAAAACAACAAAATAATAGTTAATTTTTAGAAATTAGAATATAGAATGGGTGAAAAATTGCAGGGAAATTAAATCCTGAAAATTTTTGTAGTTCTTTTTTCAAATTTATAAGTGCAATGAATAATTCGGGTTAGCAAACGTGTAACCTGAATTATTCACAAGTTTTATAATTTTATAAGTGACCTAAATATTTAGTTCTAAACACGTCAAATAGTCTGTGTTTGGTAATGAAATCAGTCGTTTTGTCCAGTTTTGTTAAGTTCAAAATATAAAATAAGAAGTTTTGTCTGTAATAATTTGTTGGAGAGCTAATTGATAATTCATATTTCAAATATTAATAAAAAATTACGACTATGAATTTTGAAAATTTCACAATAAAAGCTCAAGAATCCATTTCAGAAGCAAATCTTGTTGCGGTTGCTAATGGTCAACAACAAATAGAAAATGCACATATATTAAAAGGAATACTAAAAGCAGATGAAAGTTTGATGCAGCATATCCTGAATAAATTTGGAATTAACACCAATTTATTCTCACAAACATTAGACAGTATTGCCCAGTCTTATCCAAAAGTAACAGGAGGAAATGTACAATTGTCTCGTAAGGCTCACGAAATGCTTATGAAAGCAACTGATCTTTCTCGAAAAATGAAAGATGAATTTGTTTCTATCGAACATTTATTACTAGCAATTTTTGCGAGCAAAGGACAAACGTCTCAATTTATGAAAGACCAAGGCATTACTGATAAAGGACTGAAAACCATAATTGACGAACTGAGAAATGGCGAAAAAGTAACGTCTAAAAGTCATGAAGATAAGTTCAATTCATTAGAAAAATATGCACTAAATTTTAATAAGTTAGCACGAGAAGGAAAGTTAGACCCCGTAATTGGTCGAGACGAAGAAATTAGGAGAATACTTCAAATATTGACCAGGAGAACAAAGAATAATCCCATAGTAATAGGCGAGCCGGGAGTTGGAAAAACAGCTATTGCAGAAGGTATTGCACATAGAATTATTAGTGGAGATGTTCCAGATAATTTGAAAGATAAGATTTTGTATTCCTTGGATATGGGAGCTTTGATTGCTGGAGCAAAATTTAAAGGAGAATTTGAAGAGCGATTAAAAGCAGTAATCAAAGAGGTTACTTCGGCAGATGGTCGTATCATACTTTTTATTGATGAAATTCATACTTTAGTAGGCGCTGGAGGTGGTCAAGGAGCTATGGATGCAGCTAATATTTTGAAACCAGCTTTGGCTCGTGGAGAATTAAGAGCCATTGGAGCAACTACCTTAGATGAATATCAAAGATATTTTGAAAAAGATAAGGCACTAGAACGTAGATTTCAAAAAGTAATGGTAGATGAACCAAGTACAGAAGATGCCATTTCAATATTGAGAGGTATTAAAGAAAAATACGAAAACCATCATAAAGTACAAATAAAAGATGGAGCAATTATAGCAGCCGTAGAACTCTCACAAAGATACATAACCAATCGTTTTCTTCCTGATAAAGCCATTGACTTGATTGATGAAGCAGCTTCTAAAATTAGAATGGAAATAAATTCTAAACCCGAAGAATTAGACGAAATAGATCGAAAAGTTATGCAATTGGAAATCGAACGTGAAGCCATAAAGAGAGAGAATGACCATAAAAAATTAGAGCTACTAGCAGAAGAATTGGCAAATCTAAATGAGCAACGCAGTTCGATGATGGCAAAATGGACTTCTGAAAAAGAAGTGGTAGAAAAGATTCAAGCAGCAAAAGTAAAAATAGAAGATTTAAAACTTGAAGCAGAGCAAGCGGAACGAAGTGGTGATTATGGAAAAGTAGCAGAAATTAGATATGGAACTTTGAAAAAAATCTCAGCAGATATTGAAAGTTACAAAAAGGAGTTGGCAGAATTGCAGGCACATTCAAAAATGATAAAAGAAGAAGTAGATGCCGAAGAAATTGCAGATGTAATCAGCAAATGGACAGGTATTCCTGTGAGTAAAATGCTTCAAAGTGAACGAATGAAATTACTCAAACTAGAAGATGAACTTTCTAAACGTGTAGTGGGGCAGCGAAATGCTATACGTGCTGTTTCTGATGCGGTTCGTAGAAGTAGAGCAGGTTTGCAAGATGAAAAACGACCAATAGGATCATTTATATTCTTAGGAACTACCGGTGTAGGTAAAACCGAGCTTGCAAAAGCATTAAGCGAATTTTTGTTTGATGATGAAAATGCAATGACTCGAATTGATATGAGCGAATATCAAGAACGTCATTCGGTATCTCGCTTAGTGGGGGCACCTCCGGGATATGTAGGTTACGATGAAGGTGGTCAGCTCACAGAAGCAGTAAGAAGAAAACCATACTGTGTAGTATTGCTAGATGAAATAGAAAAAGCTCACCCAGATGTATTTAACACCTTATTGCAGGTGCTTGATGACGGAAGATTGACAGATAATAAAGGTAGAGTGGTAAACTTCAAAAATACCATAATTATTATGACATCCAATACCGGCTCAAGCATTATTCAAGAAAGTTTTGAGAATGTAACCGAATCTAATATGGAAGAGGTTATGGAAACAACACAATTAAAAGTCATGGAAGTTCTTAAAAAAACAATGCGACCAGAGTTCTTGAACAGAATCGATGAAACTATAATGTTCCATCCATTGACTAAAACTGACATACGAAGTATCGTGGAGATTCAATTAAGTCAACTTGCAGCAAAACTAATGTTGCAACACATAGAAATAGAAGCAACACCTGCAGCAGTTGACCATATTGCTGACCTAGGATACGATCCTCAGTTTGGAGCAAGACCTGTAAAAAGAGTGATTCAAAGCGTTCTGCTAAATGAACTTTCTAAATCAATCCTATCTGCCCAAGTGAATGTGGACGATAAGATCATTGTAGATTATAGTGCTGGTCATATGATTTTTAAGACAGAGCATTTAGGTCAGAATATTGATGAAGAAGAAATGATCGCTTAAACGATTTTTTTCAAGAATAATAGCAATCACCTGCGAATTGAGTACAAAAATTCGTAGGTGATTTTTTGTTTTTTAAGACCGTTGTAGAAGTTTATAGATTGGTTAAATGTCTAACAGAACCACATTTTTTGTAAGAAATTAGTTTCTTGAAATGCCATATAATGGTAACAAACGAATAAAAGCTGTGTGGTATGGGGATATACTAAAATGAAATCAATACATTTGTTGTGCAAAAATATAAATATGCCAGTTCACAATCAAGTAAAAATAGTAACTACACATATTCTTCAAGAAATGAAGAATAACAATGAGAAGATATCAATGCTTACCGCCTATGATTTTTCGATGGCATCTATTGTCGATCAGTCGGGGATGGATATTATTCTTGTAGGCGATTCTGCATCCAATGTAATGGCGGGTCATGAAACAACCTTACCCATTACCTTAGATCAGATGATCTATCATGCAGCCAGTGTAATTAGAGCTGTAAAACGATCTTTGGTAGTAGTAGATTTACCTTTTGGAACGTATCAAGGAAATTCTAAAGAAGCCTTGCGTTCGTCCATCAGAATAATGAAAGAATCAGAAGCGCATGCTGTAAAGTTGGAAGGCGGAAAAGAAATAATAGAATCGGTAGATCGAATATTAAGTGCAGGTATTCCTGTTATGGGGCATTTAGGTTTGACACCTCAATCTATATACAAATTTGGTACATATACAGTAAGAGCAAAAGAAGAAGAAGCAAAAAGGTTGATAGATGATGCACATTTACTACAAGAATCAGGTGTCTTTGCATTGATTTTAGAAAAAATACCAGCACATTTAGCAGAGCAAGTTGCTAAAGAATTGACCATACCAGTTATTGGAATTGGAGCATGAGGTGGAGTAGATGGTCAAGTTTTGGTAATGCATGATATGTTAGGTATTACACAAGAATTTTCGCCTAGATTCCTAAGAAGGTATCTCAATATGTATGAAGAAATGATGGGCGCATTTAAGTCTTACATAGATGATGTGAAAAGTGGTGATTTTCCTAATGAAAAAGAACAATATTAAAAATGAAAAAATTAGTAGTACTACACGAAGATAATCATTTGATAGCAGTTCAAAAAAATCCAGGAGATTTGGTGCAAGGAGACAAAACAGGCGATGAAACCCTTGCAGATCAAGTAAAAGCATATATAAAAACGAAATATAAAAAACCCGGTGATGTTTATCTAGGAATTATCCATCGAATAGATAGACCAGTAGGGGGAGTCGTAGTTTTTGCTCGAACAAGTAAAGCATTGACACGTATGAACAAGATGTTTCAAGACAAAGAAATTCAAAAAACATATTGGGCTATAGTAGAGCAAAATCCACCCTCTGAGGCAGAGCGTCTGACGCACTATATGAAAAAAAATCAAGAGAAAAATAAATCTCGTGCTTACGATAAAGAAGTGAAAGGCTCTAAAAAAGCAGTGTTAGATTTCACTTTATTAGGTAGAAGTAAAAATTATTTTTTCTTAGTTATTGATCCTAAGACGGGGAGTCATCATCAGATTAGAGTGCAGTTGAGTAAAATAGGTTGCGTTATAAAAGGAGATGTCAAGTATGGAGGACGTAGAACAAATAAAGATGGCTCCATACATTTGCTTGCAAAATCAATATCATTTATTCATCCTGTTACCAAAGAACCTTTGGTAATTAACGCAAGACCGAATAAAGAAGATCCACTGTGGGAAGATATGAATAGATTATATACTTCTATAAATACTTAAATGAATTTAAAACCAAAAATTTTACTCGTAGATGACGAAGAGGATATTTTAATATTAATGAAATATAACCTTGAAAAAGAGGGCTTTGATGTTGAAACTTCAAGTAATGGGGTATCGTGTTTGGAAAAGGTACAGAATTTTATTCCTGATGTCATATTACTAGACGTAATGATGCCGAAAATGGATGGAATGGAAACCTGTGTGGAATTAAGAAAGCTTTCATTTCTTGATCAAACCATAATTTGTTTCTTGACTGCTAGGACTGAAGATTATAGTCAAATAGCTGGTTTTGAATCAGGTGCAGATGATTATATTCTAAAACCTATAAAACCAAGGTTACTTATTAGCAAATTAAAAGCATTGCTCCGAAGAAGGTTGTCCACAAAAGCTATTCAAATAGAACCAACTCAAAAAGGACTAACTATAAATCGAGAAAAGTATCTTGTTGTGGTTAATGGTATAGAAATATCGTTACCCAAAAAAGAATTTAAGTTATTAGATTTATTAGCCTCAAAACAAGAAGTAGTTTTTGATAGAGAAACAATTTTAAATGCCATATGGGGAGATAGTATCGTAGTAGGAGATCGAA
>CAMZLL010000165.1 GCA_947311505.1 uncultured Cryomorphaceae bacterium | reverse complement strand
CTTTTCTTTACGCTTTTCGAACTAATCCCCCACAAAGCCACAAAGGCAAAAATAGCATTGTAAACAATCAACTCTGCACCAAACACATACGAACCAAAAAGACCATCCACACCTTTCTCTACCAAAACGCCACCTTTAGAATACGCCCAAAGCACACCCATCACTATTGGAACAAGAATACTTACCGGTAATACCAATCTATCTTTAAGTTTTCGTTTGGTAAGGATACCAAAAAAAAACAAACCAATCAAAGGACCATAGGTAAACCCTGCTAACTTAATCAACGTCCATATCGCATTTCCAGTAACTGTGTATTTTAGAATGATAACCGCCAAAATCAAAACAATAGACATCATAATATGAACTCTTTTACGAAGCCGTTCCTGATCTTGTGAGGTTTTGTTTTCTATATCCAAAAAATCAAAAGACAATGAAGTCGTTAATGAAGTCAACGCAGAATCTGCACTACTATATGCAGCCGCTATGAGTCCTAGCAAAAATGTAACCCCCAGAAAAGCTCCTGTTTTACTATGCATAGCAATACTGGAAAACAACAAATCTGTTCGTTTGTTAACAATCATATCTGCCCCAATACCTGTTTGTTTACTGTACATAAACAATAAAGCTCCCAAACCTAAAAAAACCAAGTTGACAACCACCAAAACCAACGCCATAGCAATCATATTTTTCTTGCTTTCTTTCACATTTTTACAACTCAAGTTTTTCTGCATCATATCCTGATCCAACCCCGTCATTCCTATAGTAAT
This sequence comes from uncultured Cryomorphaceae bacterium, assembly GCA_947311505.1. Lineage (GTDB taxonomy): Bacteria > Bacteroidota > Bacteroidia > Flavobacteriales_D > Parvicellaceae > Parvicella. The sequence goes on along the minus strand of CAMZLL010000165.1, from coordinate 11,791 downwards.
AAACATTCCACCAATAAAGCTCTTCCAAAAATAACTCCCCGACATCGCATCATCAAAAGACAAAATAGAAGCCATTCCGCTATTTTGAATAGCAGAAATAATCCCGCCCTGCTCGGTCAGCTGCAATTCATCACCAATAATCCACACAGCCAGTCCGACTGCAAACAACATAAAAGCCGTCTGTAAAGTATCTGTCCATATTATCGTTTTAATCCCACCCCGATTGGTATATACCCATATCAGCCCAACCGACAAAACAACCGTTGCCTCAAAAGGAATACCATATTGACGAAGTAGTATTTCTTGTAATACATCAGCCACCAACAACAATCGAATAGATGCCCCAATGATTCTCGACAACAAGAAAAAAGCAGCCCCCGTCTTGTAGCTCCAATAACCAAATCGATGTTGTAAATAACCATAGATAGAGGTCAGATTCATTTTATAATAAATAGGCAAAAGAACCAATGCAACAATAATATACCCTACCAAATACCCAAACACCACTTGCATATACGAAAAACCAGATGCCCCCACCCAGCCCGGTACAGATATAAACGTTACCCCAGACAAGGAAGCGCCTATCATTCCAAAAGCCACTAAATACCAAGGAGATTTTCGTTCGCCTAAAAAGAAAGTATCGTTGGTTGCTCCCTTGCTAGAATAGTACATAATACCTACAAGCACAGCAAAATAGCCCAAAACTACAGAAATAATTAACGTTGTATCCATAACCACAAAGATGCGCAAAATTAACCCGTAAACCCATTGCTTTTTTTGATTCTAGTAACGACACATTGTGAATTAGTTCCAACCACTATTTTGTTATAAATATTTGGGCGTGTCCCTACGGGTCGGGCTATCCACTATATCTCCCAAAGCTCCAAAAAGCCTTGGGAGGATGCCGTTCCTATCCCTCACGCAAAAAACAAATAACCGCCCACGTACTATTTAGTTTTAATCCATAGCATTTGCTCACATCAAAGAGTATGAGTATCTTTGCAAAAAATTAAGGTAAAACACAACCACATAATTCAATACAATATGTCTGATACATTAACACAATCAAAAGTGGACATTCAAGACGTCTTAGACGTTTTGGGCGTAAAAAAAGAAAACAGCGGAGCTGCCGTTGGTAATCATTGGTTTGCTACACGTGGCGAAAAAATAGAATCCTACTCGCCAGTAGATGGCTCGTTAATAGCTACCGTCACAGCAGGTACCACCTCCGAGTACGAAGCTTGTATTACCAAAGCCCAAGAAGCATTTAAAACTTGGAGAATGGTTCCAGCACCCGAAAGAGGAGAAATCGTTCGTCAGTTTGGCGAAGAACTTAGAAAAGTAAAAGAACCATTAGGAAAATTGGTTTCTTATGAAATGGGGAAATCCTACCAAGAAGGATTAGGAGAAGTACAAGAAATGATAGACATCTGCGATTTTGCAGTAGGTTTATCAAGACAACTAAACGGATCTACATTACATTCCGAAAGACCAAAACATAGAATGTACGACCAATATCATCCGTTAGGAATTGTAGGAATTATTTCTGCATTCAACTTCCCAGTTGCAGTTTGGGCATGGAACACAGCACTTGCTTGGATTTGTGGAGATGTTTGCATCTGGAAACCATCCGAAAAAGCACCATTATGTGGTGTAGCTTGTCAAAATATATTCAACAAAGTAATCAAAGCCAACAATCTTCCTGACGGAATCTGCTCACTGATAATAGGCGATGCAGAAATCGGAAAGAAAATGGCAAATGATACACGTGTTCCGTTAATCTCAGCTACAGGATCTACTCGCATGGGTAAATCTGTTGCCGAAAACGTAGCAAAAAGACTCGGTAAATCTTTACTAGAATTAGGAGGAAACAATGCCATCATCATTACACCTACTGCCGACCTTAACATGGTAGTCCCAGGTGCTGTATTTGGAGCAGTAGGCACAGCAGGGCAAAGATGTACTTCTACCCGAAGATTAATCATTCACGACTCTATATACGACAAAGTAAAAGACGCTATCGTAAAAGCTTATGGTCAACTTAAAATTGGAAACCCACTTGATGAGAGCAATCACGTAGGTCCATTAATTGATAAAGATGCGGTAGCAATGTATTTAGATGCATTGAAAAGAGTAAAAGAAGAAGGCGGAAACATTTTAGTAGAAGGTGGAGTTCTCGAAGGAGAAGGGTATGAAAGCGGATGCTTTGTAAAGCCAGCAATTGCCGAAGCTAAAAACAGCTATGCCATAGTGCAGCACGAAACATTTGCTCCTATTTTATATTTGATGAAATACAGCGGAAGTGTTACCGAAGCTATAGAGATTCAAAATAATGTACCACAGGGATTGTCTTCTGCAATAATGACCAACAATATGCGAGAACAAGAAGAGTTTTTAGCACACTGTGGCTCTGATTGTGGTATTGCCAATGTTAATATTGGTACTTCTGGAGCTGAAATCGGAGGAGCTTTTGGAGGAGAAAAAGAAACTGGTGGTGGACGTGAGTCTGGATCTGATGCTTGGAAAGTATATATGAGAAGACAAACAAATACCATAAACTGGGGTGCTGATTTACCACTAGCGCAAGGTATCAAATTTGAATTGTAAGATAATTTTCATCTAGGCTAAAAGCCAATACAAAAAGATGAAATCACTTTCGAAAAAAAACAAAAAAAGACCACTTAGCAATAAGTGGTCTTTTTTGTTTTTATTTAAATAATTCTGGTTAAACGTAACTTTTTATATGCTGTTATGACCAAACTTTTAGAAGTTGTCGAAGTGTTTGTTTAATGTTTCTTAGGTGTTTGTTTAAGGACTTCAGTTAAAAAGTTCCAAAACTTAAGCACAGATGCAATGTTTACTTTTTCATCAGGTGAATGTGGGTTTTTAATAGTTGGTCCAAACGAAATCATATCCAAGCCTGGGTATCTTTCACCAAGAATACCACATTCGAGACCAGCGTGACACGCTTTTACATCTACTTTTTCGTTGAACATTTTATTGTATAGCCCTTCCATTACAGTGAGTATTTTTGAATTAGGATTTGGCTCCCATCCTGGGTAAGACCCCGTGTATTCCACTTCGCACCCCATTAATTCCATAACAGACCCTACGGTGTATGCTACATCCATCTTGGAAGATTCGACACTACTTCTTTGTAAAAATTGAGTACTGAATGTACCGTCTTTAACTATTACTCTTGCCAATGAAGATGAGGTCTCAACCAAACCCTCTATTGCCATGCTCATTCTATATACGCCATTATGCACAGCGTAAAGAGCTTGTGTTATTTTCTTTGTATCGGTTAGTGTCATTACTTTTTTTGGAGCATCGCAAGAGGATATTGTAATGGATAATCCAGCGTCAGAAATTGCAAATTCATTTTTGATAGCAGCAGCTCTTTTTTCAAATTCTTGAAGATAAGACTTGTCATTGACTACAATGGTAGCAAACGATTCTCTAGGGATAGCGTTTCTCAAGCTTCCGCCATTGATTTCAGCTATTTGCAATCCGTAAGCAGCAGCATCAAATAAAAGACGATTCATTATCTTATTAGCATTTCCTCTTTCAAGGTTGATATCCATTCCAGAATGACCTCCTTTAAGTCCGTTAACTGTTATCTGAAAAGCATATTCGCTAGTAGAAACCAACTCCGTTTTATATTGATAGGTAGTATTGGTGTCAATTCCGCCTGCACACCCTATAGAAAACTCATCATCATCTTCTGTGTCAAGATTTAAAAGTATTTTTCCTTCTAGAATACCTTGCTCCAATTCAAAAGCTCCAGTCATTCCTGTTTCTTCATCTATTGTAAATAGCGCCTCAATAGCAGGATGTGCCATATCAGTAGATGCTAATACGGTCATTGCAGCAGCAGCTCCCATTCCATTGTCCGCCCCAAGAGTTGTGCCTTTAGCAGTAACCCATTCGCCATCTATAAAGCTTTGGATACCCATGGTGTCAAAATCAAAATCAGTATCGGCATTTTTTTGATGCACCATATCGATATGTGTCTGCAAAATTACAGTCTCACAACCTTCCATTCCCGCAGTAGCAGGCTTTTTTATAATGACATTACCAATCGGATCTACATAAGTATCTAGGTTTAGGTTTTCGCCAAAAGCTTTCACAAAAGCAATGATTCGTTCTTCTTTTTTTGAAGGACGAGGTACAGCGTTCAAATCTTCAAAGTTGTTCCAAAGGGCTTTTGGTTCTAAGTTTCTTACTTCCATCTTTTGTTTTAATTAATAAGATGCGAAGATACATTTTTCTATATTATAGTTATACGAAAAGTTATTCCTTTTTCTTGTTACCCCCTATCGAATAGCCAATGTTCCATTCAATGAAATCAGATACATGATAATCATAAGCCCTTAGATTAAATCCTACAAAAACACCTTTTTTAGTTGTGTATTTTATACCTAATCTTTGATGGAAAGTTGGAATATAGTCTAATTTAATGCCTCTATGTATATAAAATGAGGGTTGAACAATAATAGAAACAGGTCCTGCTAAAAATTCGTATGAAGGATATATGCTTACTTGTAGGTTTGATTTAAAATCACCTGGTTGATACTCGGGTGCTATTATAATACTGTCTGGGAGTGATTGTTGGTAGGCTATTGCACTATTTGCTTTGTTTTCCGATAGTATAATTCCGAGTCCTATTTTGGATTTTCGACTTATTTGCCTGTTTATGGTTGCAGATGTTCCAAATACTTTGTAAGAGTAGGTTATTATATTCGGAGCATTTGGTACAGTTATAGTATCATATATTATAAAGGCGCTTTTTGTACCGCCAAAAGCAAAAACATCAATTACTGTTTTTTGGTTGAATGAAGATTTGTACTCAAAATCTTCGATTTCTATTTCAGATCCAAAGCTATATGCAAGTTTTAATGTAGAATTTAAAGAGTTAATCCCAAAATTGGGCAGTGCCATAGCTCCATTTGAATAATGAGTTAGTCCCAAAGCAAATTCTAGCCCAATACGATTAGTTATTTGATAGCAGAAAGTAGTTCCAATTTCTATATAAAAGCTCTTTTTAGACCCTAATGTCAGGTTGTAATTATTATCATTATAAGGCATCCAATTAAACGCCATGCCTAGACCGAAGTCGTAATTTAAACTTAGTTTTTTCTTGCTCATTAGTTTTGATTTGAAATAACCAGCAATCACAATTGGTGTACCTAAAAAATTATCATATATATATTTCGAATTTGCAAATTGCTCTGTGAAAAGCAGGATGCCAAGAGTGGGAGCTTGAAAGCTTTTGTGCCAATTTTCAGTATATAATTTTTTTCCAAACATTAAAGATGTTCGTTTAGCGTAAACTATTGGCAAGTTGTAAGGAGTCTCCCCTCTTAAAGTGGCGTTAGTAGCGAATACATGCCCATATGATTTACTTAGAGAAACGACATATTTATGCGTGTTTTGACTGTAGGTTATTTGGAAGAGTAGTATAGCTACTCCAATGAAGAAGTGTTTAGTTTTCATAGTGTAGATTTTGGTATTTTGCTGTAACGCATGTTTTAACGGAATGTTTCACTAGATGAATGATTTTCATCCGATATGTATTTTATGTATCCGGGGGGGGGCAAAAAAAAAGCCTTCTCAAATAGAAAGGCTTTAATAATTTAATTTTTCAATATTGATTAGTTTAAAATAATCCGTTTATTTCTGCATCTATTTTTTGGATTATTTTTCCTAAATCTTCGGGATTGTCATGAAATGAATTGTTGTCAACGTCTATGATAAGCACTTTGCCTTTGTCATACGTAGAGATCCATGCTTCATATCTTTCGTTCAATCTTTTGAGATAGTCGATACGGATACTTTCTTCGTAGTCTCTACCTCTTTTTTGAATGTTTTGAACCAATTTAGGCACACTAGCTCTAAGGTATATTAATAAATCTGGTGCAGAAATAAATGATTCTAACAAGTTGAATAACGAAAAATAATTTTCAAAATCTCTAGTCGTCATCAAGCCCATGGAGTGTAAGTTGGGAGCAAATATAAAAGCATCTTCATATATTGTTCTATCTTGAATGATAGTCTTTGTGCTTTCTTTTATTTCTTGAATTTGCGTAAATCTACTATTCAAATAATAAATCTGCAAGTTAAATGACCAACGCTGCATGTCGTCATAAAAATCCAATAAATACGGATTGGTATCTACATCTTCATAATGTGTTTTCCATCCGTAATGTTTTGAAAGTAATTCGGTTAGAGTTGTTTTTCCAGCTCCTATATTTCCACCTATTGCTATGTGCATTTTGTTCTAAATTTTAAAAAATCTAAGGTAAGTAATTTTATTAACCTACAAACCGTTGTTGAAAAGAAAATATGAAGTTACGGGGTTCAACGGCCGTTTTTTTTCCGATCTATTTGAATTCTATTTTTTGTAAAGAATCGTTTTCACAATAATAAATGAATTGATTCGAAATTTGAACAACTTTAGAATATAGGTTTTTTACCTCTTTTTTGGGCTTTAATAAATCGAATTCATTTGTTTTTAAGTTCATTACACCTATTTCTGAGTTGGTGATATAGTATAAGTAGGAGTTGTAAATATTCCAGTTTTTAAGGTTTTCTATCGGAATAGACTTATAATAAGTTCCGTAAATATCAAAAACCAAAATGCCATTATGTGCGCAATGAAGATAAAGAAATGCTCCCTGCTCTATCATTTTAATAGGTTTTATGCTGTCAAGATTTAGGAGTTGTTCGAGATTTCCAGTTTCGATGATTCGATTTAGAAAAGGGTCAATTTTTATAAGTTGAAAATCTTCTTGGTCGTACATCCATATTTCATTGCCCATTTTGCTATTGGCAATGGCTTGCGTTTGAAATAAGTTAACTTCTTCAAGCGAAATAACTTGCTGACTTTGTTCGCTTAGTGTGTTGTCTGTGATGATTATTTTTTGTGCTTCTTTGTAGAATAACAATACTCTCAGGGGGTTGGATACATCTATAGCGTATAAATTTCCGTATAATTTATTGCTGTATCTAAAGGTAGTAGATGTGCTTTTTTTCTTTTTAATTAGTTCGTTATTATTTATCGTGTATTCATTGCCTTGAATATCGGTTTGAAAAGAGTTGCACGAATGTTGAGCAAATGAAATGTTGACGATTACACCGAACAACAATGTGAATAAGCTAATTACTAATGTTTCCTTGTATTTCAAGTAGTTCTTCTGCAAAGTGTCTGTCGTTTTTTAACCTAGGGATTTTGTTTTGCCCCCCGAGTTTGTTTTTAGTTTTTAGCCATTCATAAAATGTACCGCTTTTGAGGCTTGTAATCTTTGGTAAATGTAAGGATAAATTTCCTGTTCTTTTGGCTTCATAATCGGAGTTTCTTTTTTGAAGCTCTCGATCTAGTAGCAACGAAAATTTTTCTAAGTTATTGGGCGTGGTTTTAAATTCAATCAACCATTCGTGTTTTCCTCCTTGCGCTTGATCGTCCATATATATAGGACAAGCAGTGAAGTTTTCTATTTCGCAATTTAATTGCTGACAAACGGTTTCCATAGCTCCATTTGCATTGTCCACAATTAGTTCCTCACCAAAGGCATTGATAAAATATTCGGTTCTTCCTGACACTTTTATACGGTAAGGTGTAGTGGATGTAAAAATAACCGTATCACCAAGCTCATATCTCCAAAGTCCTGAGTTTGTTGAGATTACCAGAGCGTAGTTAGTGTTTACTTTAACTTCATTCAATACTATTGTATCTTTTATTCCTTGCTGATATAAGTCCATTGGAATAAACTCATAAAAGATGCCATAATCAAGCATTAGTAGCATGTCCTCGCTTGCTATTTTATCTTGAATTCCAAATATACCTTCGCTTGCATTGTAAGATTGCACGTAGTTCATTTTAGAAGATTTGATAATCTTTTTAAATTGATTGGCATAAGGACCAAAATTTACACCACCATACATGTACAGTTCCAAATTGGGCCATACATCCATTATGTTGTCGGTTTTTTCTTGTACTAATATTTTATTTAGCAAAACTAAGGTCCACGAAGGTACTCCTGCTATGATGTGCACATCATCTTTTACAGTGGTTTTTGCCATCATATCTAGCTTTTCTTCCCATTGGCTCATTAGTGCTATTTCTTTACTCGGTGTTCTTCGCCATTCACACCACCATGGTAAGTTCTTTACGATGATAGATGATAAATCTCCATAATAAGATTTAGGGTTGAGGTAATTTAATTCTGCGCTACCGCCTATGATGAGGTGTTTGCCTTTAAACAATTTGGTTTGTGGGTGATGTTGGTAATACATTCCAAGCAAATCTTTTCCTCCCCTGTAATGACAATTTTCCAACGCTTCTTTACTCACTGGAATAAACTTGCTTGTTTGCCCTGTGGTTCCAGATGATTTTGCAAACCAAAGCACTTCCGAATTCCAAAGTAGATTTTGCTCCCCCTTTTTCAACCGATCAATGTATGGCTTTAAGGATTCGTAGGATTGTAGCGGAATATTGTTTTTAAAGTCAGCGTAGGAATTAATATTCGAAAATTGATGTTTTTTTCCAAATTCAGTATTTTTAGCCGATTTTAAAAGAAGGTTTAGCGTTTCTTCCTGAACCTCAGAGGGGTGTGCCTTAAAACGAGAAATCTGTGTAAGACGTTTTTTTATATACCAAGAAAATACAGTATTAAGAGGACCTGCGGCACTCCCTTTGCCTTTACTTTTTGGTAAAGTTTTAGAAAACAAAATAGTAACGTTTGGTTATCCGAAAAGAACAATTCCAAAAATCACACATAATGCTAATCCTACATAGATATATCCGATACCTGCTGTGTTTCCGTGAAAGTTTTTATCTGCCATGATTTATTTTTTTGCTAAATTAACACTTTGAAATATTATGAAGAAGAATTTTAGTAGTTTTTTGTATTTTTTTGATGCTGTCAGCTGTTTCTAATCTGCAAGAGGGTGTAAATATGCTGGTTTTAAACCAGCAAAATGAAAAGAAAGTTGCTATTGGTAAATTTGTTAAATAATTTTGTCAATTATTTTTTGTAACAAATCGTTATTCAAATCGTCTTAGACATAATGAGATTAAACATTAAACATTTTCAGAGGTTTTCGCTACTATTTATAGCCCTACTTAGCTTCACCTCTGCTTTTGGTGGCGTGTTAGAAGGCGTGATTAAAAACCAAAATGGAGAATTGTTACCCTTTGCTAGTGTGTACGTAAAAAACACAACCTACGGCACCTCATCCAATCTAAAAGGTGCTTATTTTTTGGATTTAAAACAAGGGAATTACACCATTGTTTTTAGTTTTGCTGGGCACGTTTCTCAAGAACATGAAGTAGCAGTAAAGAACAAAGGACAGACTGTTTTGGATGTAGTACTCAATGAAGAAGAATTAAATACATTGATAGTATATGCAGACAATAAAGATCGAGCCAAAGAAATTATAAAAGAAGTCCGGAAAAAACGAAAATATTACTTAAATCAAGTGTCAAATTATACGTGTACCACTTATCAAAAAACTTCGTTAGATAAAAAAGTAAGCATTGATTTGCCAACAGATTCTATGCTGGAAGTAACTTCGGGAATAGAAGGATTTGACGAGTTTATAAAACGAGTCAATCTAAACCTTATAGAATCCATTAGTACCACTTCGTATCGAAAGCCCAATAAATATAAAGAGCATTTTTCAGCGTATAAGAATTATAGCGAAACTAGCGAAAGCTCAGGCATGAGCATTTCAGTTGGTGTAGAATATGGCGAAGAAGATTTTGCACCCGTTCAAGCAGAGGTTACCAATCCGTATATTCTGTATGAAGATATCCACAGTTCGCCTCTCAATTTTTATAAAAATTTGATAGACTTCCCGAGTGTCGCTCTTCAACCTATTTTGTCGCCTATTGCTGATAATGGGAATATGAGCTATAAGTATGATTTGGATGGCTCGTTTTACGAAAATGGCAAGTTGATTTACAAATTAAAAGTATCGCCTATATTTGAAACCGACCCAGCTTTTATGGGTATGATTTTTATTGAAGATAGCACTTGGAAACTGGTGTCTTTAGATTTAAAAGTCAATCCAAAAGCCTTGACATTTTGTGAGGAATTTAGCATCATTCAAAATTATACGGAAGTTGAAAAAGACATTATGTTACCTACTCGAAAAGAGTTGAACTATACTATAAAAGATGGTAGAGATTATATTATTGGCAGCACCAAGATTAGCATATTTGATTATAAAACGAATAGTCAAGAGCCAGAAAAATGGGGTTCTGAAATAAAGACTTTTGACGTTTATGCTATGGATCGAGATTCTTCTTTTTGGGAGCAAAATCGCAAGTTTGAAATGCAAGAAAAGGAACTCCACTTTATTCATATTTGCGATACTTCTTACGAATATTTTAATAGTGAATCTTATTTGACTATGGCAGATTCGACCTTCAATACGTTGAGTTGGCGCATCCTGTTGACAGGACTTAGACATCGAAATTCGTTCACAAAAACAGAGTGGCTCGTGCAGGCGAGACCCAACCCATTTGGAATTGGTGGGTATAGGCATAAGTCTGTTGGCGTGTACAATAAAGAATGGAACAACGGAATGAAATTGGAAAACGATGGTTTCTTTGATTATGGTGTCAATACAAAAGATTTTAAAGGCAAGCTAACGGTTGGCTTGACATATCTCCCAAAGAAATTTGTACGAACAAAATTAACCTATGGCGATTATTATTCACAAATAAATAATTACGCTTCGTTTTCGCAGGTTTTTAGTGGTAGTAATTATGTGCGCAAAAAAGAATATGGAATAGCGCATCGGATGGAGGTCTTTAATGGTTTGTATGCAGAGGCAGGTTTCAGTCTTACGGATCAGTTACCGCTTGCTAATATAACGTTTAGTGAATGGCGGGAATTGTTGTTTGGAGAGTTAAATCAAGCGGTAGATTTTGAACGCTATACCAAAAGTGAGTTAACGCTTGATTTGAAGTACAGGATGAAGCAAAAATACATGATTAAAGGCAATAGAAAGCTAATTTTAGAATCGAAAGGACCTGTTTTTACTATGAAATACAAACGAGGAATACCGGGTCTTTTTAACTCGGAGGTGGATTATAATTATATAGAGTTTGGAGCAAGACACACCAAGCAGTTAAATCGTTTTGGCTTGTTGAGTTGGGGAGCCAGCCTTGGAACGTATTTGAGCAAACGAAACTTGAGAGTTTTGGAGCATCAATATTTTAGAGGTTCTGATCCATTTTTCTTTTCCAATCCTGTTGGGTCATTCCAGTTGCTCGGACCTTCTTTGGCTACAGAAAATGCTTTTTTTAGTGTCAATGTTATGCATCATTTTGAGGGGAGTATAATGAATAAAATACCTTTAATAAATAGGTTGAAACTACAATTGGCAGGAGGCGCAGGCACACTCATTATAGAAGACGATGGCTTTAAGCACGCAGAGGTATTCGTGGGGATGGAACGTGTGTTTAGGTTTAGAAAAGAGCTATTTAGAATAGGTGGGTACTTCGTAACGGCTGATAATAATCTAGAAAAAGCAGACTATTCATTTAAAATCGGAATCAGTATTTATGACCCCTTCTTCAAAAAGTGGGATTATTAGATGTGCTTGCTTTTAAAAGCATTCTTAGTGTTTATATTGATTTGGCTATATTAAAATTATAGTATAGCTACTATTTTATTACGACATTGTTTTTGCGTGAGGGATAGGAACGGCATCCTCCTAAAGCTTTTTGGAGCTTTGGGAGATATAGTGGATAGCCCGACCTGTAGGGACACGCCCAAAT
>CAMZLL010000164.1 GCA_947311505.1 uncultured Cryomorphaceae bacterium | reverse complement strand
ATTGGGGTCAAAGCTGTTCCTGAACCATTGTCAATAGTATAGCCAGTAGCAGCTCCTGCTGGCGCATTGGTTTGTGTCCCTGTAAAATCTATACAATCTCCCACACATATTGTAGCACTTGGAGAAACTGTGAACGAAACACTTGGTGCGGTTGAGCAAGGAGAAAGTTGAGCTGCACTTGTGATAATCAAAGAACCTCCATTGGGATCCGTAACCTGAATCGGGAAATTACCCGTTGGAGTTACGGTTGTTCCGGTTGCAAAATTAACATAAGAAGTAACATTTACTCCACTACAAACAAGAGGAATACAATTACCTCCAGGACATCCACTACAGTCCAAAGTGGTCGTTTCTTCGTCCCAAGAATAAGGACCTGTACCTCCCGAAACCGTATAATCTCCATTGGTTTCAATGCATACTGAAAGTGTAACACAAGGATTGACTACAATATCGTAAGATTGAGCCCCACAAGCTAAAGTATAAGTAATAGTATGTGTCCCCGCTCCCGCTACAGATGGATCAAACATTCCTCCTGATGTAACGCCAGTACCTGTCCAAGTCCCTCCCGGTGTATTGGGATTGAGATTAATAGCAGCATCTGTAGAACACATGGTATCTGTAATACAAAAATTAGCATCACAACAAATAGGAAGGTATTGTGCACAAGCAGACATTGCTACAGATTCGATTCGTCCATTTCGATTGGTTGCAGAATTATCAGATTGAGCACCAACCGCAATGACTTCCCCATTGGAATTTACACTTACATCATACACACTAAATGTAGTCATAGAAGTGGACAATAAATTGAGATTTTCATCGTACTTCAATACTCTATCTGTAGAACCTACGTATAAATTATTACAATCATCTACTGCTAACCCGCTGTTTTCAACAGTTCTACCCCCTAGAAAATTAACAGACGACAAACCACCTGGAACAGCCACCGTATTGACAATTGCTCCCGTTGCCAAAGACCTTTGATCGACTTGATCTCCTCTATGCGTATAGAAATAATTGGCTCCAGCTACCAAAGCTTTTAGTCCACCTCCATTTTGAGTTTCGGGTAGGTAATTCTCACATTTATAATCTAAATCATAACCATTAGACACATCAAAGTTGTTGCCACAAGGGGATAAGTTTTCAGGTATCTGCCCCACCGAATTGTGAGTTAAATAATAATATTTTGCAGTGGCAGATGCACTAATACTTCGTACTTCATTGGGTCCTATTCCATCTCCTGCTGTACCACTACCAATGGCTTGAGTAGCGAGAACACCTCCGTTTGTAATATCAATCTGAAAGATATTTCCGGCAAGGTTTTTAGTTCCTCCTGTTATCAATTCTGTTTTGTCGCAATTAAAAGTAATCGACCAATACTCGTCTGTAAATCCAGTTCCGTTTGCATGCCATTGCATAGCTCCTGCATTGTTTATTCGTTCTATCTCTGGCGAAGTACCAGACGTTATATAACTATTTCCAGCATTATCTGTCGCCAATGTTCCCAACCAAATATTGGTTGTATCCCAAGGCGTAACGTACGTCCAGTTCAAAACGCCCGTTGCTGAATATTGACGCAACTCCATAGGAGTCTCCCCTCCTATGGTATAAACATTTCCTGCTGCATCATTTTCTACTTCCCATACTGCTGTAGAAGAATTAAATGTAGGCGACACCACCCAAGGATCTATGATTACAGTCTTAGTGTTATCATAGCTACCAAGATTAAAGGTTAGTAAATCATTATTAAACACATATTTAGAAGGTATTTCATCTTCAGAATCTTTATAAAAAGTAAACGGTTTGTGTTCTACAATTTCTCCAAGAGAGGTTGCTATTTTCAACCGTCCATCAGGTTGTAATTGTGTACTGATGTACTCTCCTCCAACGGATGTATGATTAGAACTGTACTTCATTTTGATATCAGAAGAGTTTGCTCCTGGGTGCAATACAATACTATATTTTAATCCTCCTTGCGGGTGAAACACATACTCTATATCGATATTAGGATATACATTTTTATAAACAATTTTCTCATATCCACTTAAATTATTGAGATTAGTAACTTCTCGTGTAGAAAAATCTTTCACTCCGTAGGAATAATAATTAGATTTCTTTTGACTTGCAATTATTTTCAAGTTTGGATTTGCACCTACAAAATTGATGTGTATTAATTCACTGATATTAGTTCTCTTTGGAGAGACCGGTATCGGCAAACTTTTATCTCTATTTGGATTTTTAACAATCTTATCAAAACGATAGGTCAATCCTTTTTTTGTAAAAAAAACATAAAACGGATTTTGATTGACCCCAAATTTGATTTCTTCATCTTGATTCCAATTTCTATTGTTAAACTGCCCTTTATTTTCGATAAAAGCCTCTTTTGATTCGTGAACATCTATAGCAAAAGGGGATTGCGCAACAAACAAAACGGGAAATAAAAGTGATATTAGTAAAATATTATTCATAAAATTTAGCTTTAACTGTAATTATAACTCAATATCTTGATTAAACTCAAAATATCATTGACAAAACAACTTCATTTAATGACAAATATACTAAAAAATTCACACACTTTAAAACATATCGAAAAAGCCTCTAACTTCTTTACCCAGTAGGATAGAGAATGCTTAAATTCAAGTAGTAAATGCAACTATTATATTTGAAAAGCCACAATTTGAAGGGGGGAATTATTTAAAAGGTCTTTTCACATCTCGACATTCATAATTTATCACATTTATGCAATTATAACCTTATTTTTCTTTACTTTTGTAATAATTAAATACATTTTTTATGAAAAACAAATTCATCCCAATAGGGCTTTTTATAGTCTCAACGTTATTAGCAGTAGGTTGCAAAAAGTATGACCCTAGTAAAATCACAAGTACCTCATGGAATCCAAACATAGCCATACCACTAGCTTATGCTGAGTTTGATGTTTATGATATTCTTGCCCGTACTGATAGCAATGATTTAGTAGTTATTGATCCTAACGAAGGCACAATAGCTTTAGTATATAGAGGAGAAGTTGCCTCTTATGACGCTAAAGACATTATTCAAATATCTGACGAAAATACGGTTGTAAATTACACTAATACTGATTTTGGCTTGCCTGTTTCGGGAGCATTTAGTGGTAGCGTTACCGCAAGTCAAACAGAAGTTGTAAACCCAACGGTAAATGCGGGTGTTCAATTGTACACAGTAAATTTCAAAAACGGAACACTTAACATAGGTGTTTCTACAGATTTGCAACACGATGTGGCTATTACAATTACAATACCAGCACTCATAGAATCAGGTAGCGTCTTGACTAGAACTATCAATTTAACCTATTCTGGAACTACTCCACAAACAGGCAATGTTGCGATTAATTTAACGGGCACGTCTATTGATTTAACAAAAGGAAATACCACTTTCAATGAGTTTGACATACAAACAACGATTACAGTTAATGGAACTGGTCAAATGATTTCTGGAACAGAGACGTGTCAATTAACAATGGACTTTTTAGGACTTGAATTTAAAAATACTACCGGTTATTTTGGTCAACAAAATGTGGGTATTGGCAACGATTCAATTTTGTTGAGAATATTTGAAAATAACTTAGGCGGATATTTTGAATTATCTGACCCAAAAGTAAGGTTTAAGGTTAGAAACTCTTTTGGTTTTCCAATTGAAATGGCATTTAACAACCTAAAAACAATTGATATTTCTGGCGGAAACACCTACAATCTTACAGGATACCCTAATCCATTCCAAGTGGCTGCTCCTGCTAGTATGGGGCAGGAAACTACTTCAGTATTGGAATTAAACACCGGTAATACTACCAATATAACATCTGTGATTACACCTACACCAAAGTACTTTTACTTTGAGGCATTAGGTCAATCCAATCCAATGGGAAATACAGGTGTTAACTTTATGGAAGACACTAGTAAATTTACGGTAGATGCGGAATTAGAAATGCCTTTAAAAGGATTTGCTTATGGTTTTGGTATCACAGACACGATTCCTTTTGAATTTAGTGAAAATATAGAAGAAATTGAAAGCGTTATGTTTAGATTTAACATTACCAATGGTTTCCCCGTTGATTTAACCACAAATATTACTATTGTGGATGCTAACTACGCCTTACTCCATACACTTTCGACTACTGCTGTTCAATTTGTACAATCGGCTGCTGTAGGTAGTGACGGAAGAGTAACCACCCCAACCAACAAAATTACAGACATTACATTAAACCGTGCAGAATTAAACAATCTATCCAATGCTAAATACTTAATCATTGGCGCACAGTCTGAAACGTTGAATGGAGCCAATCCTACCAATCAGATTGTAGAATTTTTAGACACTTACAAAGTAGATTTTAAGCTAGGAATGCAAATTCAAGGGAGTACTAGCTTTTAAGCAAAAAAAATATGAAAAACTTAAAATCAATCAATAAAAAAAGTCAAGGACTATTTTTATTTATTTTAGCAACATTTGTAAGCGTTAAGACTCAAGCTCAGAAGGATTTTTTCCTTTATGGTTTTGACGATTTAGCACAATCTCAAATTGTGAACCCAGCATTTAAACCTAGTAGTAAAGTATTCGTAGCTATGCCGGTTATAAATAGCAGTCTAGGCTTTTCTCATTCTGGATTTCAACTCAATCAATTATTGCAAACAAGATCTCAAGATGATTCTTTAGTGCTGAACCCAGCAAATGCATTATCAAAAATGAAAGATTTAAATAACCTTACTTTTGATATGCGAAATGAATTATTTTCATTTGGTTTTTCGGCTAAAGAAACATTTATAACCTTTTCGTTGACCAATAAATTTCAAACGAGATTTATGTACCCAAAAGATTTATTTCGATTAGCCGTAGAAGGTAATGGCGGGTCGTTGTTGGGCGAGCGAGCATCTTTGGATGGCTTAGGATTTGGATTATTGAGCTATATGGAAGTAGGGCTTGGAGTCAATAGATCCTTTGGAGACAAACTTACTTTGGGCGTAAAAGTAAAGTACCTACAAGGACTTGCAAACATACAAACCGACACTAAATTAGGTTTGACCACTGATGCTACGACATTTGAACTCACCGTTGATGGACAATTAAAAGTTAACAGCTCAAACTTTGCACAACTTGCAGATTCTAATTCAACAGGATTTGATCCCAAACAATTAATTAATGGAAACAAAGGATTTGGTATAGACTTAGGAGCAGAATACCAACTTACAGAAAAATTAAAGATTAACGGAAGTGTTATTGATTTGGGTTCTATCAAATGGGATTCGAACGCAAAAACTTATGAATCTAGTGCGGTAGAGTATAAATTTGAAGGAATAGACCTTAATCAATTCCTGTCTGATAGCTCGGATGTAATGAAAACTATAACAGATAGTTTAGAGCAGGTATTGACAGTCTCTGACAATACAGATGCGTATAGAACTGGATTATATACTAGAATTTATATTGGTGCAAAGTATCAAATAATGGAACGAGTTGCTGTAGGTGGAGTTTGGTATAGTGAATTTTTGCAAAACAAATACAAAACAGCAATTACGTTATCTGGAGATATTAAGCTGACCAAATGGTTTAGAGCAGGCGTTAATTACACTGCATACGCCAGAGATTATAAAACAATAGGTCTTGGTTTCACCATAAATGGCGGTCCTTTTCAACTATATCTTATGACAGATAATATTGTAGGTGTTCTTGCTCCACAAGCTTCTAAAAACTGGCACGTTCGTACTGGTATCAATTTCATATTTGGTAGAGATAAAAAAGAAAAAGATACGAAAGCAAGTATGGAAGACTAAATGAACTAAACTTCAGCTTGCTAATTCAAAAAATATATCTCTTATAACTTTTTTGAATTAACCCATTACAACATATAAAATAGTCCAATAAGTAGTTTATTTTAATTGTTTTTTCAATTCGCCAATCTATCTTTCTAAATAGGTTGGCGAATTGTTGTATCACAACAACTTAGAACTACTACAAATCTATTTCTATATACCCAACTCCATCCTTCAATACCAGTGCTTTTGATCTTGAAATTGCTTTTGGAGGCTTTCTATATTTCATTGGTAAAGCTAACTTCCCTTGTGTATCTATTAACCCCCATTTTTTACCAATTTTTACAGCAGCAAATCCGTAGTAAAACGGAAACGCTTCGTCATATTGGAAAGCAATAGATATTGCCCCTCTATCAGAGCAATATCCCCAAGTACTGTCTTTAAATACAGGAGCAAGTCCACTTCCAAAGTTCCCCATCAACTCAAACTGAGGTTTTATAATAATAGCTCCTTTATAATTGATGGCTCCAAACAAATCTCCTTGACGAAAAATTGCTTTTCCATTACTAAATCCAGAAACATAATCAAATTTATAGGGAATTACCAATTCCCCATACCAATCAATAAATCCAAATTTTAATTGCCTTCCTGAAAAATCAACACCTTTTGCATGTCTAGTTTTAGAAGGCAGTACTTTAGCTACTACAGCCATACCATCGTGATAATCCCCTCCATTAAACGAAATGGTTCTTTTAGAGTTATCAAATTCAAATTCTGAAAAGAAAACATCATTAAAGAAAGAAGGAGTTATAACATAAGATGTTTTAGGAGCATGGAAGAAGTTATATATACTGTCTTTATATTTTCTATTATTTTCACTCACCCACCTATACTCTGAACTCAACCTCCATTCCGAGATAAGACAACCGTTGCTGTCCACAAAATAATTATACCAGTCACCAAAAGTAGTATCTTTTGAAATATCTATATATTGTTTATTTTCAATAGCTCGATAAAATATATTACTTTTCGGTTTTATGACATCGTACCAAGCAGAAGTCTGCTCACCTTCTTTACTAAACAAAGCCTCTTTTGTACTACTTTTTTCTTTAAATAGCATCAAAGACAATCCTTTGTAGTTATCCGTATCAAACGTTTCAAAGCCATGAAATTCCTTACTAATTGGTTTTCCTATATAATTAAGCAACAAAAATGTCTCATCAAAAGTCATAGCCACATAGTTCAAAGAATCTAAGATCTCAATTTCTTTATACCTAAAAGTTGCCGTTGGTTGATAAAGAGCATTTAAAAACCCATGTTTATGGTCTTTTTTAGCTTTGACAAACCCAAATCGCATTTCACCTATTTCCTCGTACCATTCAGATATTATTTTGTTATTCGAACTGAGAATAGCTACTAACTTTTTTGCTTTATTACCATTAAAGGCATCAGCAGGTGTTAAGGGATCGTCAAACATAGAAGGCAACCATACTTTTTGATTTGGAAAGCCTAATTCAAATTGATTAAGATACCAATCTGTTAATTTAGTGCCATCATTTTTGATATAACAATAAACCGGCACTTTATCTGCCCTTTTATTCATCAAAAATAAATGTCCATCTTTATTGGGAGTAGCTTTCAGATAAGGGGGGGAAATGGGCTTTCCAGAAACGTCTATCATTATTTTCTCCAATGGTTGCATTTTAAAAGAAGAAACTATAGCTATGCCATTTTTAAAATGACGTACTTTTTTAAAATGATAATTGATAATGAGCTCACCAGAGGTATTTATGTAGCCCCATTTTTCTTGACCTTCGATATATTGACATACAGGAGCAAATCCTTCGTTAAAATCTGCCGCTTTGAAAAAGGTAGGTTTTATAACTGTTTTGCCATATTCGTTAATAAAACCATATTTTCCTTTTTTTTGAATCAAAGCAAAACCTTCTTTAAATTTGTGTGCTGTTTCTAAAGCAGGTTTTAGCACCCACTCTTTATTCTGATCGACATACCCCCATTTCCCATCTTGCTTTTTTGGAGTCAGATTCTGTGCTGAAATGCTATACGAAATGAGACTTAATAATCCCAATAAAATATAATATGATTGTGTTTTTAACAAATTACGACTGTTTTGGATTGCAATAATACGTAAAAACAACATTACTGTTTACCAAAATTATTCTTTATGTTTGAATCAGGCAGATTTTAAGATTCTCAAAAGCTATAAACTCCGTTTACCTGAAACTTGAATATTTTATTGTCAAAATAGTAACAATAGGAAAATAACGACTTGATTTCGGGTACTTTTACACCTGCATGACCCCATACCTATATCGTAGATAAGCAAAAAATGGGTATGCCTAAAGAATTTTGGAAGAATCATATATTTGTTTAGCAAAAAGTATTTTCGTTAAAATTTGTTACATAGCTCAATTATTCTATTGCAAACTAATGGGATTGCTTATCTTTGTATGTGGCTATGAAACAAAAAAATAAAAACCAAGAAGAGAAGTTAACGTTTCTTGGGCGATTAAAAGAAAAATCCAGACTTTCTATTATCGACCCAAATACTTTTGAAGAACGAAAATCGTTTTTAGTATCCCCTCTTAACCTCCTCATCATAATAGCCTTTACCCTATTGGTATTTGTAGTCTGCACTTGGTTTATAATAGCCTATAGCCCACTCAAGCAATTCATACCCGGTTATCCTAATCTTGCAAATCAGGAACAACAAAAAATTCAGGACATAGAAACACTCAAAATGCTAGATTCTATCCAAACTAAGGCAAGTACAGTAAATCAATACAATAAAAACTTATTGCAAATACTAAATGAGCAAAATCCAGAAGATTTAACGACACATCTAACCGATTCTCTTTTACAATTAGATTCTTCTAATTTAAAAAAAATAGATTTCACCAAATCAGATTTAGATTCTAACCTGCGTATTCAAGTAGCAAGAAATGAAAAATATGCACTTAATTATTCTGAAAATGAAGCTAAGACAATTTCAGAAAACATATCGGGAGTTTTTTTCTTCCCTCCTTTAAAGGGAAATGTTACCTCAAAAATTGACGTAAAAAATGGTCATTTCGGAATAGACATTCAAGCAAAAAAAGATGAAACAGTAAAAAACACTTTAGACGGTACAGTTGTGTACGCAGGTTGGAGTTCGGAGGACGGTCACGTTGTGCAAGTACAACACGCACACAATTTAGTTTCCGTATATAAACACAATTCTTTTTTATTGGTCAAGCAAGGCGAAGTCCTTAAATCAGGAGATCCTATTGCTATTGTTGGTAATAGCGGTTCACTGAGTCAAGGCACACACCTTCATTTTGAATTATGGTATGGAGGAACAACTTTAGACCCTTTGCTTTATATGGAATTTTAATTGAGTGCTATTTGTTTTAGGCTCTAAAGTTTATTTCTCGAAATTGTGAAATATTATCTTACCAAAACCTTCTTCAAAGTATTTAACTTATCAGAACTAAGTACGTTTCTTACAAAATAGGTATCGTGTTGCGGCTTTAGATAATTTATCAGCGTTTCTACACTATCAATTCCTATGGAATCTTCTACAAAACCAAAACCTTTATAAATCCCTTTTTCCATTAGAACAAATCCTATTTCATCAACAGTTCTGCCTGCTCCATGCCAAATAATAGTTTCTTCGTTGGCTAAAAAACTGGATAGAAATTTTATTAAATTATCTTGATGTTGCTCCTCTTCTATGTCTTTTTTATCAAAAGCAGCCATTCCACAAAGCGAAGCATTCAACTGATATTCATCTATTTGATTGAGCAACCAAGTACGTGCTTTTGCTAATGTAGGAAACTGCATGATTCCTTTATATTGATGTGTAATTTTATTAATACCTAGTCGAATAGTACCCGCATTGTCTTCGTATTTATATACTCCAAACTTCTGTATTTGGCTTTTCTGTGAACGATTATACTCTGGCCAATGATTTTTAATCTCTGCCTCTTCGAGCAATGATGCTATAACTTCGTTGCCCGTCAATTCATAACTTACATCAAAAATAGCTTCTATAAAACCTTTTTTCTTAATGCTATTCTTACCAGTAAAATGAGTAGTAACTCGTTTTTTTAAATTCTTAGCTTTGCCAATGTAAATAACTTTTCCTTTGGAATCGTGAAAATAATAAACTCCCGTTCGCTTGGGTACTTTTTCGTAAATCTCTTTGGATAGATTAGCAGGAAGCGTAGCTTCTTTGGAATTACTTTTCATTGCCTGCACCAATTGATCTTTGTCTTTTTCGTATAAGATATGAAATAACTTTGCCGTTACTTCTGTATCTCCCATTGCTCTATGTGCATTTTGATGATTCAATCCTAAACTTGCTGAAATCTTTCCTAAACTATAAGACGGGTAACCTGGAATTATCTTTCGACTCATACGTACTGTGCACAATCTTTTAGCAGGTAATGTCAATCCACATTTCTGAAGATGTGCTTTCACAATTTTATAATCAAAGTTGACATTATGCGCTACAAAAACTCGACCATTAAGATAACTAAAAATCTCTTTTGCTACTTCATTAAAGATAGGTGCATCTGCAACCATACGATCTGTAATACCCGTTAGCCTAACAATAAACTTAGGGATACGCATCTGCGGATTGACTAGTGTTTCATACCTATCAAGCTCACGCACACCATCTGTGATGATGATGGCTATCTCTGTAATACCATCTGCTCCGTACTGACTTCCAGTGGTTTCTATATCTACTATGGCAAATTCCAATCTTTAGTATTATTTGATTGCGAAGATACACAGATAGAACGTAAATTTCTTATGGTTTGGGGAAAAGATATTTTTATAGGTGCAATACCCCCTTTTATTAAATCAAACTTTTCACTGCCTCTCCTATTCCTGCAATGGTTAGTGGAAACATTCTATCTTCGGTAAATTGCTGAACCATTCCGATGGTTCTGGTGTACCTCCATTCGTCTTTGGGTACTGGATTTAACCAAACCAAGTCGGGAAATTGCTCCTTCAGTCTATTGAGCCACACCATTCCTGCCTCATCATTATAATGCTCTACGCTCCCCTGTTCATACATCAGTTCATAAGGAGACATTGAAGCATCTCCTACAAAAATAAGTTTATAGTCTTTATTATATTTATGCAAAACATCGTAGGTTGGAATGGCATCGTCCCAACGTCTAACATTGTTTTGCCAAAGCTTTTCATAAACGCAGTTATGAAAATAATAAAATTCCAAGTGCTTAAATTCGTATTTGGAAGCGGTAAACAATTGCGAACACAGTTCGATGTGATCGTCCATACTTCCGCCAATATCAAATAGAATCAGAATCTTTACATTGTTTTTCCGAACAGGTCGCATAGCCAATTCCAAAAGTCCGCCTTTTTCTGAAGTGTTTTTTATGGTTTGTTTTAAATCCAACTCCTCAGCCTTGCCTTCCCTACTCAATAAACGTAATTTTTTCAATGCCAATTTGATGTTACGAGTATCCAAATCCACATCGTCTTTGAGGTTTTTAAACTCTCGTTTATCCCAAACCTTTACAGCTCTTCGATGTCGGCTTTCGTGCTGCCCTATTCGTATTCCTTCAGGATTATATCCGTAAGCTCCAAATGGAGAAGTTCCGCCTGTGCCAATCCATTTGTTTCCCCCTTGATGTCTTTCTTTTTGTTCTTTAAACAGCTTTTTTATTCGCTCCATCAAGTCTTTGAGATCTCCCATTGATTTGATTTTTTCGAGCTCTTCTTTAGAAAAAATGCGTTCCCCATTTTTCTTTAACCACTCTTCTGGTATTTGAAATATTTCTTCGTCCGAGATGGTTTCTATACCTTTGAAGTATGCTCCAAATAATGCGTCAAACTGATCCAGAAATTTTTCATCTTTGACCATACTCATTCTACAGAGATAGTAGAATTCATCTACATTTCTAGCGATGGCATTTCGTTTCAACGCCTCCAACATACTCAGGTATTCGTTGAGCGTAACGGGGATGCCGCTATTTTTTAGAAGTAGAAAGAAATCTAAAAACATACCTTCTTATCTGTTTACCAACGACAAATCTTGTTCATTTTTGATTACTGCTCCGAGCATAGGTATCTTTCCATTGCTAGCGTCTTTTGCCAATTCTTCTGCAGTGATTTTACCTACCATCAATAACTTCAGCCAATCTATCAATTCGCTTGTAGAAGGTTTCTTTTTGAGTCCTTGTACATTACGAACCGCAAAAAACAGCTCCATAGCTTGATTCATCAATCTCTCTTCTAAACCTGGATAATGAACCTTTACTATTTGCGTTAACAATTCTCGATCTGGAAAAGTTATATAATGAAAGAAGCACCTCCTCAAAAAGGCATCTGGCAATTCTTTTTCATTGTTAGATGATATAATTATTATAGGTCTGTGCTTGGCTTGAATGGTTGTATTCAATTCGTAACAATAGAATTCCATTTTGTCTAATTCTTGCAATAAATCATTGGGGAATTCTATATCTGCTTTATCTATTTCATCTATCAAAAGCACCACTTGCTCGTCTGCATCAAATGCTTCCCAGAGTTTTCCTTTAACAATATAGTTCGCTATATCATGTACTTTCTCATCCCCCAGTTGAGAATCTCTCAATCTAGAAACGGCATCGTATTCATACAATCCTTGTTGTGCTTTGGTGGTAGATTTTATATGCCAAGTAAACAGTTTTTTATCCAATGCTTTTGCAATTTCGTATGCTAACAATGTTTTACCTGTGCCCGGTTCTCCTTTTATTAACAATGGTTTTTGCATGGTGATAGATGCATTAACTGCCACTTGTAAATCTTCGGATGCTATATAATTATCTGTTCCTTTGAATTTCATTTATCTTCTTTATTAAGTAATCACACAAAGGTATTTATTTTCGATGTGAAGTTCTCAATATTTTTCAGAACAATTTCTTTTGATAAATTGGTGCTACCGAGTTTTGTAAGGTTTGAAAATTTCAAGAGAAGGTCTATAAAATAGAATACCCCACCAAAGTAGCGTCAATTGACTCTAATAATTGTTTAGAAGCTTTTGCATCTTTAGCATAGCTTTTCCAATTACAAACTATTTGTTGAATTTCATCTATAATTAACGCCCCTTTTTTTACACTATTTTCATTTGCTAATATCAACAAGTCGTGCTTGGTAATACCTTTATGCTTTCCATTTATACTCAACGTATGTTGACTTACCCAAACATTATTTGGATCGCCCCGTGTATGGTGTCGTTGCTATCCCGCAGGGTAGCAATGCACTATACATTTTGTTACCCAACGTTTAGAGTGTTTTCGTGTGCAGGAAAGGCATACTCTTTGCCAAGTTTTGGTTTGTGATCTTAGCTTATTTGAGTCACTTGGCAATGTGCATGGCTCTAGCGTTGGCATTTTTCCTTTTCTTTATTTTCCAAAACTTAGATAAACAGCTCCAAACAACCCTGAAAAGTCTAGGTTAATTGGGTATTCATCTAACACAATCCATTCTTCATTATATCTATCTTTTACGGTTTTTGTTTTAAAGTATTGGTAACCTATTTTGATGCCTATTGTACTAATTATTTGTTTTGTGGTATAATCGTATTCAAACTTCAATGCTATTTGACCTTGAAAGTCCATTGAAGTAAAAAACTCATAGAAAGTCGCTTGTTTGTTTGTTGGATATTGAATGTCTGATGTAACTTTTGAAAAACCACCCCCTCCATTTAGTTCTGTTGCAATTCTAAAACGTTGCAAAAACTTATTCTCTTTTTCTTGAAATTTCAGTATTTGACTGATATACCAACTATTTGTTAATCCAATACCCAAGGCTTCCGTTTTTAAGACAAATTTACCTTCATGCGTAGTTATTAATTGTCCAAAATTATCATATTCATTTGCTTTTGGATAACCAATAGTTTCTCCAAATTGATAATTACCATAAATACCTATGTCGAAAAGATTGTTCGGTTGAAATTTTATACTTGCAAAGCCATTATATTTGCTTTTAATATGGTTTTCTAATAAATCAAATTTTGTGGCAAAACTATCAATGTAATATTGATTTAAATTTTTCATGGAGTAGGAATATACACCATAGCCCAATTCAA
Organism: uncultured Cryomorphaceae bacterium; assembly: GCA_947311505.1. Taxonomy (GTDB): domain Bacteria; phylum Bacteroidota; class Bacteroidia; order Flavobacteriales_D; family Parvicellaceae; genus Parvicella. The sequence goes on along the minus strand of CAMZLL010000164.1, from coordinate 4,795 downwards.
AGGATAATTTGTTTTTTTGAGCAAACGTAACATTTGCTGCAATCAAAAATGAAATAATGATGATAAATGACTTCATGCTATTCTAAATTTATTTTTGTTTCTTCCAAGGTTTCCAAATCAACAAACATCATAAGCAGGTGATAATTCCCAGCGACCGCCTTTCTTTAATCTAAACGAAAAATTCTTAGTATGGTCATCGTAGTTTATTGCCATAACATTAAACACCATTCGTCTAAACATTTGCTCTGCTTCTGGATAAGTCAACCTGAGTATCCTCATAGTTTGGAATAATTGCTTATAACTAAAACCATAGAGATTATTAAAATCAAAATGCCTAATTCCACAAAAGGTAAGGATTTTATATTTAACAACATATCCATTTCGTATTATTTTCCATACATTAAAGACTAAAAAACAAGTTAACGTATGGTTTTTCAGACAATGTAACTATTCTAACTTTACAAATTTAGCTATTTTATTCAACTCAGTTCCATTAGATTTTAAAGTTAAATAATAACTTCCTGAACTTAAATTAGAAATATTAATAGTACTACTATTAAGAACCCCCGAATAAACGAACTGTCCTGACAAATTATAAACGAAGTAAGTCGCTCCAAAAGGGGCTTCATTAAAAAACAAAACATCTTGTACTGGATTTGGGTAGATCTCAAACCTATTATCTTCGTTCTCATATACAGACAAAAGCTCACTTTTAGATGCTTCTATAGTGTTACCGTACACACCTATATTCACCCCCCCTCCATTAGGATTCGGTTCATTGGCAAAGCTAGAATTTGGATTTCCCGCATCTATTCCCGGACTAGAAACAAGGTCATTTACCCAAGCTGTTCCGTTCCATCGTCCGTATTCAGATTTTAGATGATACTCTATATCTTCGGGATTTACAATATACGCCTCCAAATCTGCAACAGCGCTTCCATTACCCAATTGAAAAATAACACTTTCTCCTTTTAAATACAGCCAGATATTGTTTTGATTAGCTTGATTTCCTTTACTGGCAATAGTCTGAACATTGGAGTTCGAAACATTACTATTTACCCATACCGAGATGCTAAACCCATTTGAAGTAGATAAAGCAGCAGGGTATTCCACCTTAGTACCATTAAACATTCCTGAATGTGAACCTAGTAGCGCAGGTGTACTAAATGAGGCAGTGCTAACAATAGCGTCATAGGTATTCCCGCTTGCATCGTTCCAATTGTTATCCATTTTTAAATAGGCTTGAAGTCCATTGGTAAGCGTGCCGCTAATATTTTGAGGTGCACCATTATTGTACAAAGTTGTTACCTCATTAGACGTTAACCCTCTGTTCCACAATGCCATTTCGTCTTGTTGCCCATCAAACGATAAGCTACCATTGTAATAAGCTCCTACTATAAAATTAGATGAATTTGCAGGCAGTGTTCCGAATAAACCGGAATACGAAATGCTATTTTTTTCAACTCCGTCAATAAATAGTTTCATGGTTTCGGTTGCATTATCATAACTAGCTACTATGTGATGCCACTGATTTATGATGCTGTGCATACTCCCAAACATTGGGTCTGAATTTATATCGTCAGTTGATACTACATTATTATAATTGCCTACGGTATTGTTGTAAACCAGATTGTTGCTTGCTATAAACGTGTTAATACTAGGTTGTTCGTTACTGATGCCGTAGTTGCCGTTATTTATAATAATATTATTTCGAACTATGGTTTGATATCCTGCGCTGCCACCTGCTGTTCCTTTGTAAACGATGCCATCCACTTCGCTTCCATCAATCACATTATGTTCAATCAATGTGTTTTGATATCCATTTATAACAATGCCGCTTTCTAATATAGTACCCCCGCCTAAATCAAATGATTTTGTTTTATAAATTCTATTGTGATGAACATACACATCTTTTCGTGTACCTGTGGGATAAGTAACGGTTACATTTTCTTCGCCACCCACCGCAATCCCAATACTTTTGCCATAAATAGTATTTTCATACACTTCTGTGTGATTCAATGGAGAAACCTCATTCTGAATTTGAATACCTGCATTTCCCGAAGCAGGTGTAGAAAGAGAATTACCTATGCTGTTATTATGGATATAAGCAGAGTCACATTCCGTAATTCGAATACCACTATTGGTTCTTGTTTTAATTATCTTATTGGCATCTGCTTCGAAAAAACGAACACCTACAAAACTTATGGCATCGTGACCAGAGGCAAATATTTCATTATTGTAAACGTGACAATCTGTATGTGTAGTATTGTCAAAACTAGAGAGCCGAATAGCATCCCATTGTCCATATTGAAACTTCATGTCGTGAATGTTTACTTGGTATGGATAAGTAAAATGTATGAGGGTATTGTATTCAGCTCCACTTGGTTCTACTTGAAAAAGACCCCCATCTATTTTAAACCCATATATCTCGACATTCGCCACACTTTCTCCGTTTACTCCATAAGGACTCCAACCAAGTCTTCCGGTTTGCGTTAGCAATGGTTTATTCTGAGTCTGCCAGTTTGCATTATCTTTCAATTTTATGGTAGCGGTAGGGTCTCCAGTCAAAATAGTGTTACTGGAAATCAAAACGGGTTGATCTATTTCAAAAACATTAGCTCCTTTTAAATATACTGTTGTGAAATTTGGATTTGATGCGACAGAGTCTAACGCTTTATTTATTTCGTACTGATCGCTTATGCCATTACAATTAAACCCAGGATCACCTGTACCATCTCCTGCAACATAAATAATTGGTGGTGTTTGGGCAGAAGACAATACAGAAATCACTAAACAAAATAGTGTCATTATGTGGTTGTTTTTCATAGTCATAAATAGAAAAGTACTGACAAACTATTATATATGGAATAGTGATAAAGATAATTGATTATTTCACCTCTATAAAGCCCGTAAATTGTTTACTTTCATTCATTACTTCCAAAATATAATAATAGGTACCTGAAGTTACTCGCTCTCCTATTAAGCTACTAGAGGTATTAGAAACCCCATCCCAATCATTTAAATATGGCTCATCCGAAAACACAACACCTCCCCATCTATTAAATATAGTCAACTTTGTACTTTCAAATTGATTCAATCCCTCTATGTAAAATACATCATTAAGAAAATCTCCATTTGGAGATAAACCTCCTGGTATTTTTATTTCAATATTTTCTTCAACAGTAATAAAAACAGTTGCACTGTCGCAAATATTTGGACAAGTTGCATCACAAATCTCATAAACCAAACTATCATATCCAGTACCATTAGTACTTTCATAGGTTATTTGACCGTTAAAATTAACCGAAGAGTTTCCATTATAAGGGTTTTGGATTATCGCAGGTAACACAGCGCCACTATACACGTCATTAAACAAAACAGAAAAAGTGTTACCGACACTCAAATTAACAGTATAATCATCATCATTAGCAATAAGAGAACCTCCTAACGCTATAACATTAACAATTATACTATCCGAAGCCACGCATTGATTAGCATCAATATAATCAACCCAATAAAGAGTTGAAAGAGATGGGACAACGTAAATACTTTGACTTATTTCATTTGTGCTCCATGTATAAATACCAGATTGTTGAACTGTTAACAAAACTGAATCGCCAGGACATAAATCCACATCCGTACCCAAATCTACTATTGGAATATTATAAACTACAACATTTACCGTTTGCGCACCAGTTACATTTATACACCCATTAGTATTTACGGACTGTATATAATAACCCGTATTACTATTAGGAGAAACAGTAAGAGGCGCATACCCCAACAAATTACCACCAAATGCTGCATCATAAACAGGATAAGAAACGCCTACTACTCCACTAGCCAATAACTCAATACTATCACCATTACAAATAGAAGTATCATTAAACAAAACAGGGGCATTAGGAGAGCTATGAATTAATATAGTCATAGAATCTGCATTAGGACAAACATTTCCAGCAGAATATGTCACCGTATATAAAATATCTAAGATAGAATTAGAGAAATCGATATTGCCCTGAGCGTCCATACTTAAACCTGTGGGAGAACTTGTAAATGATCCATTCAAAACACCTGTTATGCTTGCGCTTACATTAGATTCGTTTTCACAAAAAACACTATCACCTCCATAGTTAAATCCTGCATTATCAAGTGGCAGTAGTGTTATCGTGTCTGTAGCCGAAGTAGCTATGCAGGAGCCAGAAGCTACAATTGTATTTGTGACGATATAAGTACCTGAAACACTTAAAGAAAGATCTACTTCTCCATTAATTGAATTTAAACTCAAACCGGTTGTACTGGAGTAAACTCCATTGGATGCACCAGTAGATAGAATTACATTTAGAGTACCATTTCCTAGGCAAACGGATGCTCCTGATGGATAATTGAAAGCAGCATTAGGCGCAGATGTAATAGCTATTTGAAATGTACTAGAATCGGGGCAGATTCCATTAGTAACATATACGACATCAAAAATACCAACACCAGATGAAACTAAAGATATCTCTCCTGTATTTGAATTTATCGCTAATGAATTATTACCAGAAAATGCTCCCCCAGATAACCCTGTTATTGTAGGAACTGGATCATTTCCAGACAAACAATATGTTGTATTAGGATAAGAGAAACTTGGATCGTCTCCAGAAGTTAAATTTATACTTATCGATGCGGCAGAAGATGTTCCACAAGAATTAGTCGCTGTTACAGAAAGTGTTCCGCTTGATGTTGGGGTAAAGGTTGTTGAAACTCCTGTTCCAGACGGTGTTCCTCCTCCGCTATAAGACCAAGTATAACT
>CAMZLL010000163.1 GCA_947311505.1 uncultured Cryomorphaceae bacterium | reverse complement strand
TACAGCTGTTATCGTCTTGTTGTTTAGTGGCTGTTATAAATTGAATCATAATTTTAAATTATTTAGTTGATAAGTACCTACGAAAATAAACTATTTTTTTAATTTTATACCCATAATCTTAAATCAATTTATGAGCTTTTTCCAAGAATACGCAACCGAAATCATGTATGCTTCCATTCCAATTACGAGTGCTATCGTAGGCTGGGGCACAAATGTACTTGCTTTAAAAATGACTTTTTTTCCTGTAGAATTTATTGGAATCAAGCCTTTTTTGGGATGGCAAGGTATTATTCCGAGCAAGGCGAAAAAGATGGCTTCGATGTCTGTGGATCTTTGGACAACAAAATTAATCAATGTTCAAGAGTTATTTGCTCAAATTGACCCTGAACAGGTAGCCGAAGAAATGGGACCTCAATTTGAGCAACTTTCTAAGGAAATCATGGATGAGTTTATGGGGGTACAAATGCCAGATGTATGGAAAAAGCTACCCGATGGGGCAAAAAAATTAGCGTATGCTCGTATCCGTAAGGATATGCCAAAAGTTGTGACTGAAATCATGACGGATGTCAAAGAAAACATTGAGGATGTTTTTGACATTAAAGCTATGGTGATACAGCGTTTAACTCAAGATAAAAGTTTATTGAATGAAATATTTCTAAAGTGCGGAAAAGAAGAGTTTAAGTTTATAGAACGATCTGGTTTGTATTTTGGTTTTTTATTCGGCTTGATTCAAATGGCGGTATGGTATTTTTTCCCAATGTGGTGGATACTTCCTTTAGCAGGATTAATTGTTGGCTTTGCTACAAACTGGCTAGCGTTAAAGCTGATTTTTCAACCGGTTGAGCCGATAAAAATTCTAGGCATGAAATTTCAAGGTTTATTTATAACGCGGCAAAACGAGGTTTCTGCTGAATATGCAAGTATGCTTGCAAATGAAATTTTCACTTTTGACCGTATTTTTGCTGCAATCATAAACGGACCTACCAAAGACCGATTTATAAATATGATAGAGCTACATGCTAAGGAAGCCATTGATGATGGAGTTGGAATATCTAAACCTGTGGTAAAATTAATAGCAGGTGAACGAAATTACGAGAAAATGAAGGATTTAGTGGTAAAGAAAACACTTACCGAACTTCCAAGCTCTGTAAAACCTGTATTTTCATACGCTGAAGAAGCTATGGATCTAGAAACAGTCTTCAGAACGAAAATGCAAGCACTTTCTCCTCCTGAGTTTGTAGGTTTTCTTCGCCCGGTTTTCCAAGAGGATGAATTGACTTTAATTTTGGTTGGGGCTGTATTAGGTATGGCCGCAGGTTTTGGTCAATTGTATTTTGTGTTTGGTGGGGGGTAAGAATTCAGACTTAATATAGGCATCTTTAAAAACTCATTTCTTTCATAAAACAAAGATCATAAATGGAGATGCTAAGTTTTTTTTTCAGAATAGTCAAAGCTATTTTAAAAAACCTACTGAAGTCAGATTGCTTACTATCTTTGTTCCCATATGCTTTTCAGAACTTATAAAATAGTGCTTCAAAATTTACCCCTGTCTTTAAAAGCTTATAAAATTTTGATGCGAAGAAGTTTTTAGAAGAGCCCAATAGGGTTCAATTTTACTTCAACCCAAAATGTTTCTCCGCCATTACTCTAATATCATCACCTATAGCAAGACACGCAGTAGCAGCTGGTGAGGGAGCATTCAAAACGTGAATACTGTTCTTTGAATATTCAATTCTAAAATCATCTCTCGTGTCTCCATCTTTACGAAGCAACATAGCACGCACTCCTGCACCTCCCGGTCGTATGTCATCTAATTCAAGTGAAGGAATCATGGTTTGCAACGTTTTTAAGAATAACTTTTTCGAAAATGCTCTTCGATATTCATTTGTTGCAAATTTCATGTTCTTAAAAAACAAATTCCAAGTTCCGGGATAACTCAATGCACTTGCAGTATCTCGCATTGAAAATGCTGTTTTAGAATAGCCTTCTCTCTTAAAACTAAATACTGCATTTGGACCACACTCTGTGTTTCCGTGTATCATTCTCGTAAAATGTACTCCTAAAAATGGAAAATCTGGATTGGGTACGGGATAGATTAAATGTTTAACTTTATGCATTGCTTCATCAGTTAGCTCATAATAATCCCCTCTAAAACCAACTACTTTTTCTTTAATCTTCACGCCATCTTTTTTCGCCAAACGATCCGCTTGAAGCCCTCCACAAAATATTGTTTTCTTCGCTTTGAAAATTCCTTTTGTAGTTATTACGGTATTATACGCTTCGGAATGTTCAAATCCTGTTGCTTCTGTTCCTAGCATTGCTTTGCTAACATCATTGAAACTTTCTGCTATTGTTATCAGTTTTTCGGTAGTCCCTCTATAATCTATAATTCCAGTACATGGCACATTTATTCCTGCAATTCCCTCGACAAAAGGTTCTATATCTTTTATTTGGTCTCCGGTGATAATTTCTATCCCTTCAGTATTATTTGCTACCCCATTTTCAAATATCTGATTCATCACCTTGATTTCACTTTCTTTGGTTGCCACTACCACTTTCCCACAAACATCATGACCAATGTTATGTTCTTTGGCAAAAGCCACCAATTCATGTCTTCCCTTCACACAATTAATCGCTTTTTTTGACCCTGGCTTATAATAAAGTCCAGAATGAATAACCCCCGAATTATTTCCCGTTTGATGGTCTGCAAATTTGTTTTCCTTTTCTATCAGGATAATTTTCAAACTTGGATATGCTTTTTGAATCTTATAAAAAGTGGCAGCTCCAACGATACCTCCACCGATGATTGCAATATCATAAATCTGTTCTGACATAATTCTTCTTGTTCTATTTGTCTGCAAAAATAAGCAAAAACCAAGTAGGATATCTTTTCCTTTGTATTTAATTTCTTGGGCGTGCCCCTTTCCTATCGTCAGGGTCGGGCTATCCGCTATATCTTTTCTTAAAAAAAAGAAAAGGATGCCGCTACTATCCCTCACGCAAATTCACTTTTCAAGAATAAATTATGAAAACGCTCACTATAAAGT
>CAMZLL010000162.1 GCA_947311505.1 uncultured Cryomorphaceae bacterium | reverse complement strand
TTAGTGTCTGGTCGAAAATAAACAAATCTCCACAAATTAATTGCTTATTGAAGTCGTTTTTGTTCTTGATATATTTTAGATAAGTCACTATTTAATATGCTAAAATTACAAAATGCATAGCAACTTGGTACAATACAATTGATTTTATTTTGTTCCTAAACGAACAAACTTATCTTTGTGTCGATGCAAAAGAAATTCTTATCTAATCTAATTTTAGTTTTAGTACTCAATGTACTGATTAAGCCTTTTTATATATTGGGGGTAGATGCCGAGTTTCTAAAACGAATCGAAGCTGCTAATCCTGGTGAATACGGAGAATATTTTGCTATTATCGGTTTAACTTTTATATTCAATATATTTTTAGATTTAGGAATATCTAATTACAACACAAGAAGTGTAGCACAAGATAAAAATGTAGTTCAAACTCGTTTTTCGAGTATTTTATCCCTTCGGATGCTGCTGGTTTTTGGATATGTGTTTCTACTGGCTATTTCTGGTTATTTCTTAGAATACAACACGCATCAATTTCAGTTACTTGCATTATTAGGTTTCAATCAAGTGCTCGTTTCTTTTATATTGTATTTTAGATCTAATATTTCAGGTCTTATGCTTTTCAAAACAGACAGTATTATTGGTGTTCTCGATCGTACACTTTTAGTAATGATGTGTGTATTGGTACTTTGGTCGGGGTGGTATCAAGAGGCGCTTTCTATAGAGTTGTTTGTGCTCCTTCAGACAGCCTCATACGGCATTACTGCTCTTATTTCTGGCTGGATTGTGTTTCAAAAATCCAAGTCTTTCCATTTCAAGTGGAATCCAAACTTCTTTAAAGAAGTTTTGAAGAAAAGCCTTCCTTATGCTTTGCTAATTTTACTTATGACATTTTACTACAGGGTAGATAGTGTAATGCTAGAACAAATGCTTCCCAACGGAAAAAGAGAGACCGCATTATATGCGCAAGGCTTTCGTTTCTTTGAGGCATTCTCCATGTTGGGCTATCTTTTTGCAGGATTATTACTCCCTATTTTCAGTGCAATGTTGTCCAAAAAAGAAAACGTATCTAACTTGACGAATATGTCTTTCAAATTGATTTTTGCCATTGCTACCACTATAAGCATCGCAATGATTATGAATAGTCATGAAATAATGAAGTGGAGGTTTGAAAATACTTCTTTAGATTTAGAAATTGCAGCTAGTTCCTTTCAATACCTAATGATTTGTTTTATTGCTATGGCTACAACATATATATACGGCACATTGCTTACCGCTAATGGCAGCCTAAAACTCCTCAATTATGTGGCTGTTGGAGGGGTGATTCTTAATTTTTCGTTGAACCTATATCTAATCCCGAAATTTGGAGCCGTGGGAGCTGCCAAAGCAAGTGCTGTCACGCAGGTGCTTACAGCAGTAGCACAAATAGGTGTTGCCTATGCAATTCTTAAATTAAAAACACCAATTAGAGATTGTATTGAAGTTCTTTTATTTATTGTCTTACTCAGTTTTGTTGCTTATTTTACTTCTGAATTTGAATTTTTAACTAAAATAGTAACACTCGTATTTACGGGGGTAATTCTCTCGTTTTTATTACGCTTGATTGACCTAAAAGAAGGATTGAAATTGCTTAGAAAGTAAATGAATTTCATTTTTATTAAGTTTCTTTTGTAACAAATTTTAACCCTATTCGTCTTACTCATAACAAAAGCAAAATCACTAGTGCTTGTTTAGAATTATAAAATAGATATAAAAAATTAAGATATGAATATTTCGATAAAGCTCAACACGAGTAAGCTATTTTTACCAATAGCATTATTAGGAGCAATGCTCACTGGGTTTGCACAAGAAGAAAACCTAACGCCATTTCCACCTGCGGTAAATGATGATACTACAAAAATAAAGATTGGCAATATGACCATTATTTTTAATGAAAATGAAGATGATTTTGACGATTTTGACGAAGATGATACATTAGATGTTTCTAAATATGAAGAAGGTGTTGGGTTAGAAGGGCAAATGAATATAGGTGCCAATGGATGGATGACTTCTTCCAATCAAATTGATTTTTCGTCAACCTATGAAAATATGAATGTGGATATTGCTCGTTCGAGGTCGTTTGGTTTTGATTTTAAACTGGTTGGTGCTGACCTTTTTAATCATAGACTGTTTGTGTCGCCTGGTTTTGGAATAACTTGGAACAGTTACAAGTTTAAAAACAACATAACTATGAGCAGCACAGACACTACTACATTTACTTTAGATACGGTCATAAAGTACGATAAGTACAAATTTAGATCTACGTATATAGAAATTCCGCTTACTATTGGTACACGCATAGGGAACTTAGATAGTGACCATGTACTGACCATAGAAGCAGGAGTAATAGGGGGTTATAATATTGGTAACATTATCAAGCAAAAATACAGTTCAGAAGGGGCTGATTTTAAAGATAAACTAAAAGACGATTTTAATGTAAATCCATTTAAACTAGACGCTATAGCAAGTGTCAAAATCGGTGACGTAGGTCTGTTTGCACGCTACTCTCTTACTACTATGTTCACAGAAGGACGTACTCAAGAAGTTTATCCTTTTGCTGTAGGTATTACGTTAGGAGGGATTTAAACATCAATCTATTAAAATATTGGGGTATAAGTGTTAATTAAAAATATAACCCTGTTTTGGTTGGAAATCGCATTGTCTTCGGATGATGTGATTTTTTTTGGAAAATAAAAAACAACTATCCTTTATATAGCACAACAACAAACTCCCCTTTGGGTGCTCTCTTAGTAAAGGACGCTATCAATTCAGAAGGCATACCTCTTTGAAATTCCTCAAACTTTTTAGAAATCTCTCTACCTACAGCTACATGAACGTCATCTCCAAAATGATCAATAAATTCTTTTAACAACTTCAAAACTCGATAGGGAGATTCGTAAAACACAATTGTTTTTTCTTCTTCTTTCAATGCTATCAAACGCTTTTGCCTACCTTTTTTATGTGGTAAAAAACCTTCAAAAACAAAACGATCACAAGGCAACCCAGATGTTACTAATGCGGGTACAAATGCTGTAGCACCTGGTAGCGTAATTACCTCAATACCTTCTTCTACACATTTACGCACTAGCAAATATCCTGGGTCAGAAATGGCTGGAGTGCCTGCGTCAGATATCAAAGCAAAACCGTTTTCACTTTCTTTGATTTGAGTAGCTATTCCTTCTACCAACTTATGCTCGTTGTGCATGTGGTAACTTCTCAGCTGCGTTCCAATCTCAAAATGCTTCATTAATTTTCCACTCGTTCGAGTATCTTCTGCAAGGACTAAATTTACTTCATTTAAAACCTTTACAGCTCTAAAAGTCATGTCATCAAGGTTGCCAACAGGAGTAGGAACTACATATAAAATACTCATAATTTATTCGTTTTGGAAATTGATTAGCACAAAAATAATCAAATTTTAATGACTTTACTAACTCTATATTGGGCTATGTTGTTTTCATAATGAGTATAAAATCTTTGCCTTTTATTGGGAATGTAATTTGTATAGGTTTTTTTTTTTTGCTTACTTTTGTTTGAAAAAAGTAATGAAAAAGTGCGAAAATGAGATTATAGATAGTGAATTTTCAACAGAAAATAGTATTGAGCTATCGGGGATGTCAGTAGATTATTTGTTACAGATATCCCAATGGACACTTTTTATTGCTATTATAGGGTTTATCTTTATCAGTTTACTCTTTTTAATAGCTGTTTCTGTTTTATTTTTTCTGAATGATAATATTGGTCTATTAAGAGGGGGAGGCACATTTATCTTTTATCTTTTGATATATCTATTTTTCTTTTTCCCTTTGTTTCATTTGTTTCAGTTCTCGAGGAAAACCAAGAAAGCTATAGCTGATAGAAGTGGTGCTGAGTTTCAAGGAGCTTTGGATCATCTTATGTCTCACTATAAGGGCTTTGGAATTCTATTGACTATTTTTACATTTTATTTTATTATGCGTATATTTTTATTTTAAAAGAAGAAAGATGCGCTACCTTTCCAATTTTTCATAAAAATATAACTCGTAATCTGGCAATAATTTTGGGTGAAAAATCTTAATCAAATCAGAAAGAATAAGATGGGGGTTTACTGATCCAATTTCCCAATAGGCATTGATTCCTTCTTTGTTTTTCTTGCGATTGTATCCATAGATTTCTCCAGTCTGTGTGGGTTTGAAAATGGCATATCGCTCATCTTCTGCTAACATCTGAGAGATAGAAGTGGCTTGACCTGGGTTGATCCAAATGTCTGCATTCATTTGTGAGTCAATTACCTCCTCAAAACTAAAAGGTATTGATCCTGATGTAGTGTCAGAGAACCAAGTATAGTCTGCGCCAGCATCTTTAAGGTAGTGCGCCATATAGCTTCTTCCACCTGGCATATTCCAAGTGCCGCTCCACGGTTTCGCTAGCATCACTGAGGGTTGCTGATCTTGAGATGTAGCTTGATTAGTAACTTTCAAATACTGAGACTCTATTTCGTTAAAAACTGCTTCTGCCACTTCTTCTTTGTTTAGAAGTGCTCCTGCCACCTTTATCCATTCAGCTCTTGCTAATGGCGATTGCTCCATCCATTCTACAAAATAAAAGATATTCAATCCAGATTGTTCTGCCATTTCTAATGATTTGTTTTTGGTTTGAAAACCTGAACCAATTATAACATCTGCATCTAAATCAATGAGCGCTTCTAAGTTGACATCTGCATTTTTTCCCACAATTTTAATTGCTCCTTTGTTTATGTTGTTTCGAATGATATCATTAAATACATACGATCCATTTGCTATGCCATTTATTTTGTCAAGCGCGTTGAGTTTTTCTATATAGCCAATATATGGCGTAGCTAGTAGTGTCATATTGTCAATGGGAACTTCTATTATTACTGCATTTTCAGAAAGGTGTTTTGGTACTTTTTTTTCTTTGGGAAGGAGAATATAATGCCCGTAATTCTCCTTTTTATTCCAAGGATTTATAATACGAATTTCGGTGTAGTTTTCAAATCTTGAAATAGAAAATAATTCGGCATACTTTATTTCTGTTTTGACTTCTGTTTTCTGTTGGGAAGGCTTGTTTGTTGGAGCTGAGTTTTGGCACGAGATTATACTAGCACTAAACAGGAAGATTAGTAAGATTTGTTTCATTTTGTATCAGTAATTGTTTTTGACCAATAGGTTTGATTAGACTAAAGGCTTAAAATCATCTGTGAATAATGTGCTTTACCAATGTTTTTAGACCTTTTTGTTTTGATATAAATTTATGTATTTATTACTTCAGTATTAAAATTATAAGTAATATGCTTTTTAGTTTCGATAATTTTAATAATCCAAAACTTCTCTTATTTTCTGAGCAACTTTATCTGCATTGGGTAATAGCGTTGCTTCCAAAACCGAATTTAATGGAATAGCGGGTGTATCTACAGAACCAACAAGCTCTACCGGTGCGTCTAGAGAATGAAAGCAGTTTTTCTGAATACGAGCCATAAGTCCAAGTGAGAATCCACATTCTACCGATTCTTCTGTTACAACGATCACTTTGTTGTGTTTTCTTGCTGCAGCATACATGGCTTCTTCATCTAACGGATTTAGGGTTCTTAAATCTATAACTTCCACTTGATTGTCAAATTTTTTGGCAGCGCCAAGAGACCAATATACGCCCATACCGTAAGTTATAATAGCTACAGAGTTACCTTTTTCAATTTGACTTGGATCTGCCTCTAATGCCGTTCTGGCTTTTCCAAATGGTATTACATAATCTTCGTCAGGCTCTATGGTCTTAGCTCCTTCAGTGCCTTTTATTTTACTCCAATACAAGCCTTTGTGCTCAAGCATAACCACAGGGTTAGGGTCGTAATAAGCGGCTTTCATCAATCCTTTTAGATCTGCTCCAGTACTTGGGTATGCTATCTTTACACCTCGAATATTTGCCAGTACAGACTCTACGCTTGAAGAGTGATAAGGCCCGCCAGAACCATAAGCACCGATAGGTACTCTAAGTATCATACTTATAGGGAATTTCCCGTTTGACAAATAATAAGATCTGCTGACTTCTGAGAATAGTTGATTTAATCCAGGCCAAATATAGTCTGCAAATTGAACTTCAACAATGGGCTTTAATCCAGCTACTGACATTCCTACGGTGCTGCCAATAATGTAGGCTTCTTGTATAGGTGTGTTGAATACTCGATTGCTGCCAAAGGTTTGCGCAAGTGTAGCTGCTTCTCTAAATACACCTCCTAGTCTAATTCCTACATCTTGTCCATAAAGTAATGATTCTGGATGCTTGTTCATAATTTCTCTTATTGCAAACAATGCAGAGTCCACCATTACCGTAGGTTCTTTTCCTGCGGGAGAGCGCTCTCCCTTTTCTACTGTAATTGGCGTAGGTGCAAAAATATGTTGAGTGACTTCTTCTGGTGAAGGGTCTTCTTCTAGCAAAGCTCTTTCATAATCTTGTAGAACATTTTCTTTTGCCATTTTAAAAACATCATCTAATGTTTCTTGTGTTAATCCTGAAGCTATAGCTTGTTTTGTCAAAACGGGAAATGGGTCTCTGCTTTTTGCATCTTCTAAATCATCTCTGTACCACTCCATTCTTACGCCAGATGTATGGTGGTTGAGCAGTGGTACTTTTGCATGTATTAGAAAGGGGCGTCTTTCTTTTCGTATAGTTTCTATTACCTCCTGTACGGTATTGTAACATTCCTCAAAGTTAGATCCGTCTATAGTTCTGACTTCTAAGCCTATAAATCCTTTGGCATATTCAGACATATCTTGTGATCGAATTTCTGCTGCATTTGCTGAGATGTCCCATTCATTGTCTTGTACTAGGAATATCATGGGTAGTTGTTTGAGTGATGCCATTTGCATAGCTTCTGATACTTCTCCTTCTGTACACGATGCATCTCCTAGCGAACAAACAACAACTGGCTTTTGGTCTAATTCTTTGGCTATCTTTTCATTCTCTTTGTACTGAACACCCATTGCTAGACCTGTGGATGGTATTGCTTGCATACCCGTAGCCGAACTTTGATGTGGTATTTTAGGCATGTCGTCTCTATTTAGACTGGGGTGGCTGTAATAGGTTCTGCCGCCAGAAAAAATATCGGTTTTCTTTGCTAGTACTTGAAGCATTAATTCAAAAGGAGTAATGCCGATACTTAATAAAATACTATCGTCTCTATAATACGGAGAAACAAAATCTTGTGGTAACAATTGCATGCCCAATGCTATCTGAATAGCCTCATGACCTCTTGATGTAGCGTGAACATATTTAGATACGACCTCCTTTTTTTCTTCATACAATTTTGTAAGAGCAATGGCTGTACTCATTAAATGATATGCTTTTAACAGGGTTTCTGTATCTACTGCTTTTATATTTGTAGTTTTATTACTTGTATCAGTTGGTCGAGCCATTTTGCAAATCCTTTTGTTGTTATTCTGCAATTTACAAAACTTTTGGAGAATTGTTTGGTGTATTATTTAAAAAATAAAATTTCTATACAAGTAGATATTTGTTGCAAGATATAAATAGATACCGTACTTGATGTGGTTTGTGCTTTTAGCAAAAAAAAATAGGAAACGAGATTGTTTCCTATTTTTGTGTAGTAAGGTTTATGTGTTTTTACTTATTATTCAATAACTCCATTTCCTGCAAATTCTCCATTTTTATAAATGTCGATATGATCTATCAGGCCATATTCATCATAAATATAGTGACGACCTTCAAATAATCTACCGTCCTTAAAGCATCCGTCCATTAAGATGTTTTTGTCTTCGTCATACGTTTTACCAAGACAATCGTTTAGTCCGCTATTTCCATTAAAACTCCCTTTCATTTTTGGTCCTTTTATAGCTGGTTTTTTGTTTGGATCTACATACGGCTTATTCACTCTTTTGTATTCTTTAGGTGCAGATGTCGCTTCTCCATTTACGAAGGTCTGCTCTTTCTTTATGTCTCCATTTTCATACCTCCAAACCGCTTTTCCTGTTTGCTCTCCGCCTACTGTTTCAAATTCTAGTTCTTTTACACCGTTGGCATAGTACATGATTACTTTTCCTTCCGTAGAACCTGACTCGTTAAATGTTTTTTCTATTCTTTTCTGACCGTTGGCATAATACATGTCATAGTCACCTTTATAAGAGCCGCCTTTCCAATTTCCCGTTTCTTCTTTATTTCCGTTCTCAAAGTAGGTTTCAAAATAACCGCTAGCCCGACCATTTTTGTACTCTACCTTGCTCATGATGTTTCCGTTTTTATGGTATTTAATCCACAGGCCGTTTTTTCTATTTCGAACATATACGCCTTCCATTACTTTAGCTGTTGGTTCATATCCAGGTTCTTTACTTATGTCACCAGTGATAATCCAATAGCCTACCTTTTTTCCATTTTCATCTACTTTATTGGTTGTGTCAGATTGTGCCATAGCACTTATAGTTAGCGATGAAACCGAAAGGATAATAATTAGTATATTTTTAATATGCATTTTTGTCATAAGAGATATGGATATACTGTAAATTTATGGTAATTTGCACTCCTTACTAGATATGATATACATTCATTTATGAAACATATTAAAAATATACTAATTCTTATCCTTTCGGTTTCATCGCTAAC
>CAMZLL010000161.1 GCA_947311505.1 uncultured Cryomorphaceae bacterium | reverse complement strand
ATTACTTTTTATGGGACGATGCTTCTACAAATGACTCTGTTTACGTAATGCCCACCACTGATACTATTATTCATGTAGTAGTAACTTGGGATAGTGTTGGGACTTTAGCTTGTAGCTCTACTCAAACAGAAGCTATAACCATTACTATGCTTACGCAACCTACATTAGGATCGGTTTCTAATGATACTACTATTTGTACCAATAATACTGTTACAATTGCTGCATCTGGTGCTACCAGCTATGTATGGAGTACAGGAGAAACCACTTCAACTATTTCTCCAACCATACTCAGTGACACTATGTTTATCGTTAATTCTATTAATAGTGATGGCTGCTTGAGTATTCCAGATACCATATTCGTTAACTCCTCAGCAGGGTTAACAAGTTTAAATATTTCTGCTACAGATGCAACTTGCTATGGTTATAACGATGGAAGTGCTTCTGCTCTTGCCACAGGACTTGCACCAATAACCTACTTATGGACTGATGGAACTTCGGGTGCTACAAATTCTAATCTTAGTGCAGGTACATACTCTGTCACGGCTACAGATGGAAGCGGGTGTACATTAACAACAACTACTACAATATCACAATTTGACTCCATAGTGGCATCTTTTTCTGCCGATCCAGATTCAGCTTTTATTCCATTAGATGTCAATTTTACAAACCTTTCGTATAATGGTATTACATATTTTTGGGATTTTGGTAATGGGCAATCAAGCACAGACACTGATCCTACCATGTTGTTTGATTCAGGTGGAATTTATACTGTAATGTTGATTGCTTATAATGGTGCTTGTACTGATACAGCATACTACACCATTACAGCTATAGGTGAAGCTACTATTGTAATTCCTAACATATTTACACCCAATGGAGATGGGGTCAATGATTTGTTTAGAATTACTGGACAATTTGTTTCTGAATACAAAATAACCATATTCAATAGATGGGGACAATTTCTTGCAGAATACCCATGGATAGCTGGAGGTTGGGATGGAAGAACTGAAGCTGGTTTACCTGCGCCTTCAGGTGTATATTTCTACATCATAGATGCCAAAGGAATGGATGGAAAAGAATATCAATTTAACGGACACTTTAGATTACAACGATGAAAAAAATAATATATATATTTTGTGTTTCCCTATTAACAGGGTCACTAAGTTTTGCTCAAAATATAAACGTACCAAAAAATGCGATTGATATCGTTAATGCAAGATTTCATGGGGCAGATCCAGAAACTTCAAACGCCACTTGGTCAAAAATTGGAAGTAAGTATCAATTAAATTATACCTACTCAGATAAAAAAAGAACTCTTATTTTTAACGACAAGGGAGACTTCCTCCAAAGTTGGATTGAAATCCCAAACGAAAGATTAAAATCAGAGGTAACAAAATATTTAAAAGTCAATTATCCAAAAGCAACGATTCTTCAAGCATACGAATTAACGAGTAATACCGCACCAGAACGTAATATTGTAGATATTGTTTCAGACGGAGAGAAAATTCGATTAAGATTTAGACCAAATGGAACGTTTTATATTTCTGAAAAAACAAATTAGGCTAGACTTTATTGAAAAGGTAGTTCTACCGTAAAAATTGTTCCTTTACCCACTTCTGATGAGAAATAAATCTCTCCTTGATGCGCATTCACAATTTGTTTTACCATAGCTAAGCCCAATCCAGAACCACTATTTTTAGTGGTAAAGTTTGGAACAAATATTTTATCATACTCTTCTTTAGGGATTCCTGTGCCATTGTCCTTGAATTGAATACTAATGCTTTGATCAGTATTAATTTTTTGAATCTTTATATCTATATTTCCATTCTTTTCATCAGGTATCGCTTGAATTGCATTTTTAATAATATTATTAAACACACGTGTCAATTGCTCTTTGTCCCCAACAAAAGGAAGTTTACCAATCCCTTCATTATCTAATGTGATAGAAACTTCGTTGTGTTCAGCAAACAACTCAACAGAAGCTTTTAAAATGTGATGTAAATCTATGTTTTCCATTTTGGATTTGGGCATCTTAGCAAAGTTTGAAAACTCGTTAGCTATAGTGGTTAAAGCATCAATTTGGGTAACCATCTTTGCTGCAAACCGACTCATTTTATCCTTAAAGTTAGGATCATCTGGTTGTAAGGCTCGTTCTAGATGTTGCACACTTAATTTCATTGGAGTCAAAGGGTTTTTTATTTCATGAGCTACTTGTTTTGCCATCTCTCGCCAAGCACTTTCTCTTTCAGTTTTAGCTAGTTTAGTGGCACTATCTTCAAGTTGCACGATCATACTGTTGTATTGTGAAACTAATGTACTTATTTCATCGTTTCCATTCCAAACAAGCGGTTCATTCTTTTTATTGATTTGTACTTCTTTTAGCTTTTCTGAAATAGTTCTAATTCCTTTAGTAATATAGTTAGACAGGAAATAAGCTAATAAAGCAGCACCAATTAATAAAAATATATAAATTTCTATTAACCTGGTCAAATAGGGTGTTAAACCGTTTACCTCTGGAGACTTTGTCCGATCATAAGGTATATTTACTATAGCAATGGGTGTTCTTCCGTCTTTAGCTTTTAAAATAGAATAAGTACTGATTTTATCCTCGTTTATCGTTTTAACTTGACGTTCTCCGGTAGCGTTTAATTCCAATAGTATCAAAGGGTCTATATTTGTCGAAAAGAATTCTTCGGATTGATTCTCCAAATGACTACTAAGTAAGGCTTCACCTTTGAGGTTATAAATATTTAATTCTACTCTGTTTATATCTGCTAGTTTTGTGATTTCTTCTTCAAAATCTCTACTAACTACATTAAAATCTGCTTTGATATCTGTATCTCTAAAAAAGTAGGACAAGGATAAAACTACTGTTTTTTCTTTTCGCTTCAATCTATCTTCATCATACTGCTCTGACTCTGTATTGAAATAGAGTACGGTAGTAACCCCAATTACAATTAGGGAAACAATGATTAAAGCCAACATCGAGACGTATATTCTTAGACGTAATGTTGGCTTTAATTTGATCTTTTTCATTTCGAAATTTATTGTTGAAGGTACATAAAAAAATGTTTGCTAAACATTTCTTTTCGTATTAAACAAAAAAACCTGCTAAACTTTGTTTAACAGGTTTCAAATTTAAATAAACTATTTTGTTACGCATTAAGAGCTTCTGCTCCACCAACAATCTCAAGTATTTCATTGGTAATGGCAGCCTGACGAGCTTTATTGTAAAACAACTGTAGATCTTTTTTCAAAGATTCTGCATTATCAGTAGCTTTATGCATCGCTGTCATTCTTGCTCCATGTTCAGATGCCCACGAATCAAGTGTTGCTTTATATAATTGGATTTTCAGAGAATTAGGAATCAAATTGGTTACGATTTCTTTCTTTGATGGTTCAAAAATATAATCAGATTCAGCGATTTTAAATTCATCTACATCAGAGTTTGCAACGATTGGTAGCATTTGTTCGGTAGTTAGAATCTGTACAGCTGCATTTTTAAATGCATTATATACAATTACTATTTTATCAAACGATTCCTCTTCGTATCTATCCATTAAATTTTGAGCAATTTCTGCTGTATTTTCAAAATTCAAATCATTCCAAAGTTCTTCTGTATGATGTGGTAAGCCTATACCATTTGTAGCCAACTCCGTAGATTTAAATGCTTCTGTTATTTTTTTACCAATGGGTAAAAGTGAAACCGTTTGGCCTTTATAATCTTCTGCTATTAATCTTCTTACTTCTTTAGCTACATTATTGTTAAACCCACCGCATAGTCCTCTATTAGAAGATAATGCAACAATAAGAACATTTTTAACTTCACGTTCTTGTGTAAAAGGGTTTTCACTTGCGTCCAAAGAAGAAGAAAGATTTCCTAGAATTTCTTGCAGTTTTTCTGCATAAGGTCGCATCTGAGTGATGGAGTCTTGCGCACGTTTCAACTTAGCAGCAGATACCATCTTCATTGCTGAAGTTATCTGCATCGTTGAGTTTACCGAAGTAATTCTATTTCTTATTTCCTTTAAATTCGCCATTTCTTATGGTTGAATTAGTTATTATGCGTATTTTGAGCTTAGGTCTTTAGCTACATTAGCCAACGTATCTGTTACTTGATCTGTAAGTTTTCCTGCTGCTAAAGTATCCAATACATCTTTGTGAGATTCTCTCATAAAGTTTAAGAATTCCTCTTCAAATTCTTTTACTCTTTTTACAGGAACACTATTAAGCATTCCTTTAGACCCACAATAAATGATTGCTATTTGCTCTTCTACTGGTAATGGAGATCCTTCATTTTGTTTCAAGATTTCCACATTTCTAGCGCCTTTTTCTAAAACTGCTTTGGTAGCAGCATCCAAATCTGAACCAAATTTAGCAAATGCTTCAAGTTCTCTATATTGAGCTTGATCCAATTTTAAAGTACCTGCAACTTTCTTCATTGCTTTAATCTGAGCATTTCCTCCTACACGAGATACAGATATACCAACATTAATAGCAGGACGAACACCAGAGTTAAATAAATTAGACTCTAAGAAAATTTGACCATCAGTAATAGAAATTACATTGGTTGGGATATATGCAGAAACATCTCCTGCTTGTGTTTCAATAATCGGCAATGCTGTTAAAGATCCACCACCTTTAACTAGTGGTTTTAATGATTCTGGTAGATCATTCATTTGTGCAGCAATCTCGTCAGAAGCATTGATTTTAGCAGCTCTTTCTAATAATCTAGAGTGCAAGAAGAATACATCTCCTGGATAAGCCTCACGTCCTGGAGGTCTTCTTAAGAGAAGTGACACCTCACGATAGGCAACCGCTTGTTTTGACAAATCATCATAAACGATGAATGCAGGTCTTCCAGTATCTCTAAAGAATTCACCAACTGCTGCTCCAGTAAATGGTGCATAATATTGCATTGGTGCTGGATCAGATGCGTTTGCAGCAACTACACAGGTGTATGCCATCGCTCCTGCATCTTCTAATTTCTGTACAATCCCAGCTACTGTTGATCCTTTTTGACCAATTGCTACATAAATACAAAATACTGGTTCTCCTTTATCGTAAAATTCTTTTTGGTTGATAATAGTATCGATACAAACAGTAGTTTTACCAGTACCTCTATCTCCAATTACCAACTCACGTTGTCCTCTTCCTACTGGAATCATAGCATCTACTGCTTTTATTCCCGTTTGCATTGGTTCCGTAACTGGCTGACGGTAAATTACACCTGGTGCTTTTCTTTCGATGGGCATTTCGTATAATTCTCCTTGTATAGGTCCTTTTCCATCAATAGGCTCTCCCATTGTATTGATAACTCTACCTAATAAACCTTCACCAACTTTTACAGAAGCAATCGTGTTTGTTCTTTTTACGGTATCTCCTTCTTTTACATCTGTAGAAGATCCTAAAAGTACAGCACCTACATTGTCTGCTTCAAGATTCAAAGCAATTGCTTGTAATCCACTATCAAATTGTACTAGCTCTCCGTATTGTACTCCAGACAATCCGTAGATACGTGCAATTCCATCACCTACTTGAAGAACTGTTCCTACTTCTTCTAGTTCAGCTGCCGTTTTAACTCCCGAAAGTTGTTCTCTCAGAATGGCTGATACTTCTGCTGGTTTAATTTCTGCCATAATATTATAGTATTATTTACTTAAATTTCTTTTTAATTATTTACCAATTCTTGTTTCAAGTTATTAAATCTCTTCAATATACTTGCGTCAATTTGCTGATCGCCAAAACGAACGATAAACCCACCCATCAGTGAAGGATCAATTTTTTCTGTCATCTCAGCATTAGCCACTCCATGGGAAGCTACTAATTTTAATATTTTATCTTTCTGAACTTGATCTAAAGCTATTGCTGAAGTTACTTCTATCATAGCGATATTATTGTGTTCTTTATGAGCTTGAATGAATGAATTAGCTATCATTCCAAGAATATTTTCTCTCCCGTTTTCAGCCACCATCTTTATAAAAGAGGTCGTTAAAGGATTTACCTTTGAACCAAAAATGGTATTTAAAATTTCATTCTTTTTGTCAGACTTAACAATGGGAGACTTCAATAAGCTTCTAAGTTCTACGTTATCTGAAACTGTTGTTGCTACCAATTGCATATCTGCAAAAATCTCTTTATCAACTCCTTTATCAAGAGCCAATGTAAGCAATGATTTTGCGTATCTTCTAGATGCTAATGAACCTCTCATAATTTCTTAGTTCAAGTTTACTTCTTCAATTAGACTATCCACTAAGGCTTTTTGCTTGTCATCTCCTGAAAGATCGTGCTTAACAACCTTTTCAGCAATTTCAATAGATAGCGCAGCTACTTGTGTTTTTATCTCACCTAACGCAGCCATTTTCTCTGATTTAATTTCTTCTTTTGCAGAAGCAATAATTTTATCAGACTCTGCTTTTGCTATATTTTTAGCTTCAGCAACAATTTTATCTTTAGTTTCTCTTGCCGATTTTAACAAAACATCTCTTTCTGCTAACGCCTCTTTACGCATTTCATCGTTTTGAGATTTAAGCTTTGCCACTTCCAATTTAGTCGTTTCAGCCGCTTCTAGAGCTCCTTTGATGTTTTCTTCTCTATCGTTTACTGCCGTTAAAATTGGCTTCCAAGCAAATTTCCATAGCAAAATCAATAATCCCGAAAATATAATGGTTTGGTATATAAACAACCCCCATGATAATCCTGTAAATAATTCCATTTGTTCTTTTTTTATTGTGAAATAACAATCAAATTAAAAAGCATCTTGCAACCAACCGTTGCAAGATACCTTTTTAGTAATCTTATGCTGCGAATAACGCTGCAAAACCGATTCCTTCAATAAGAGCCGCTGCAATAATCATTGCAGTTTGTATCTTACTAGCAGCCTCTGGCTGACGAGCAATAGCGTCCATTGCTGACCCACCAATTCTACCAATACCGATACCTGCACCGATAACGATTAAACCTGCTCCAATAATTCTTATGCTAAATGCATTTATCATTGCTTCTTCCATGATTTTATATATATTTAATTGTTAATAAATCCGTTATTTAATGATCTTCTGTTACTGCCATTCCAAAATATATGGCCGATAACATAGTGAAGATGTATGCTTGTAGGGCTGCTACTAATAATTCTAACAATGACAAAACCAATGTTAAAGCTGAAAAAGCTCCAGTAGCAAACCAGTTGTTAAAAAAGAAAATCAAACCAATCAATCCCATAACCACCATATGCCCTGCTGTCATATTTGCATATAATCGAATCATTAATGAGAATGGTTTTATCACCATTCCTAATAATTCGATGGGCGCAAGAATTATTTTCATTGGAACAGGAACTCCTGGCATCCAAAATATATGCATCCAATAATTTTTATTGGCGGTAAATAAAGTAATAAAGAATGTAAACAATGCCATTCCGAAAGTAAATGTGAAATTATTTGTAACACTTACCCCTAATGGAGTCATTCCTAATAAATTTAATGCCCAAATAAAGAAAAATATAGTTAATAAAAACCACATATATTTTTTATAATGCTTTTCTCCAATATTTGGAATTGCAATATCATCTCTTACATACAGAACAATAGGTTCTATGAACTTCCCTGCTTTTGTGGGCATTCCGTTTGAAGTATATGAAGTAGCTATTTTCTTAAAGAAAAAGAACATTAAAACAGCCATCAAAAGAATGATTACTACATTTTTAGTAATGGACAAGTCAAATGGAGCAGACACAGCAACATGATGATCATGATTATCCATTCGCATTACTTTTCCTGTTTCATGATCCAATCCATAAAACTTCCCTCCTGATTCTGCAATACCATGTCCATGAGGTTCAAATGCAGACGACATAAAAACGTGAACACCTTCATCTATTAGTATTACAGGCAAGGGGACCTTTACCCAATCTACAATAGTAAAAGAATGATCGTCAAGTAAATGGTGTTTTTTAATTTTGTCATATTCTGCTTTCTTCTCAGATAAAGAAGCATTTTCTAGTGTAACGCCATCAGACTCACTAGTGTGCTCTTCTGTGTTGGCAAAACTAAATGATGCTACAAAAAGCAGCACAATTGTTAATAGATTTTTATAATATTTCACTTTCATTAGAAGTTTAAATGTTGTTGGTTCTAAAATCTGCGTGCAAAACTAATTCTAAATATTTTAATAGAAAAAGAAAATTAGATAAATTCTTATTCGTTTAGCATTTTATAAAAAATTTCATTTTTAATTTAAGTGTTTGTACCAACAAAACTACTCTTCTTCAGAAACATCTTCAGCATCCTCTTCGATAACGAGATACTTTGTTTTATCAACAGGAATAGCGTTCAACACCTTTGTTATAAAATATATTTCAACCACTAAAGCTATAGCATAAGGAATAAAGAAAGAAAGAAACTCTAATTTTGTGGTCGCTCCATCTTTATTGAAAAATGGTCGAAAAACAATTAAATAGACCATAAACTTCAATAAACTCCCTACTAAAAAGACATAACCTAAATTATCAATTTGTTTTTCTCCATACTTTAATAGTCCAATAAAGACAAGGGTTGCTAGTACCGCATTTGTCAAATAACAGAGCATAGACCACAGATCGTTATTTATAGAAAAAATAGTTTCAAAAACATAGAATTGAATAACATATCCTAAGCCTAAAGATAAAATCAAATAGGTTATGAATTTTAGAACTATTCCCTTTTCAACAACAATCTTCATTCTTCTTGATGTTTATTTAATTGTTTTAATAAAACATATAGAGATATTCCAACTCCAAGTAGTGTAAACAAAATCGTAAACCATTTTTTGTCAGCGGGAAATTTAGCATCTAAATACTTGCCTAAATAGGCTCCTACATAGATGGTAACTCCCATTTGCATGGCGAATCCTGAGAGGATGAAATAGTTTTTTATCCCATTTTTGTTTTTTTTATCCTTGTTTTGAATAGACATATTGTAAAATTACATTAATTTGACAGAACACAATTCCGACCAGACGCTAAATTTACCAAAACCAAAAAACACACGAATAAACTTAATTTGAGCACGAAAAATAAAAATTTAGAGGGTACAAGTCTTTTTTGTTTAATTTTGAGCCGATTTTCATAGCAATATAAATGGAAGAAATTCAACATACAAATATCAAACAACCTCACAAGAAGGTAAAACAGCCTAAGAGAAAACTCAAAATGTGGGTAAAAATCCTCCTACTAATCATAGTATGGCTTGCCCTTTTTACTCCTTACATTTTGCTTCGTACCATGTTAAATGTTGCTGATGATGGTAATCTCCCTGGTTTTGAACAGTTAGAAAACCCTGAAAGTAGTATTGCATCAGTTATCTACTCTGAAGATGGAAAAGAAATAGGTAAATATTTCTTACAAAATAGAACGAATGCAGATTTTAATGAACTATCTCCTTATTTAGTTCAAGCTTTGATTGCTACAGAAGACGAACGATTTCATCAACATTCTGGTGTAGATGTACGAGCTACGGGACGTGTAATAAAAGGTGTACTCACTGGTAATAGTAAAGGTGGTGGAAGTACTATTTCTCAACAGTTGGCAAAAATGCTATTTCCAAGAAAACCAAATATGTCTAAATTGGACTTGGTAAAACGGAAGTTTAAAGAGTGGATAATTGCTGCTCGATTAGAAAAAGGATATACCAAAGATGAGATTATTGCAATGTATTTCAATCAATTTGACTTTTTAAATAATGCAGTAGGTATTAACTCTGCTGCTATGGTTTATTTTGGAAAGAAACCTCTTGACTTAGAACTTCATGAAGCAGCAATGTTGGTAGGCATGGCAAAAAATCCGTCTTTATTTAATCCGTTGCGTAAAGCAGATACCACACTGCATCGTAGATCGGTTGTTTTCTTTCAAATGAAAAAAAGTAATTTCATCACCCAAACCCAATATGATTCCTTAATAAAATTACCATTGGATTTGAATTATACACGAGTAGATCATCAAACAGGACTGGCTCCTTATTTTAGAGAAACACTCAGAAGTGATGTTACCAGATTATTAAAATCAAAAGATAAAAATGGTGATTACATCATTCATAAAGCAAACGGAGAAAAATACAGTATTTACCAAGATGGACTTAAAATATATACTACGTTAGATTCTCGAATGCAAGAATATGCCGAGTATGGTGCACAAGAGCATTTAAAACACGAATTGCAAGCCGCTTTTTTTAAAAACAATAAAAAATGGAAAAATCCTCCGTTTTCTAATGATTTAAAACAAGATCAAATAGATGGTATAATGGCTTCTGCTATGCATAAATCGCAGATGTACAAAAAACTTACTGGAAAAGTTTGCTCAAACTGTGAACGCCCCAAAAAATGGCTCAAAGAAATTGATGGTCATTATCATTGTGAGTATTGTCATCACGATGAACCTGTGAGAACAGAAGAGGAAATTGTAGCGCTTTTTAATGTAAAGAGAAAAATGAAAGTTTTTGATTGGCAAGCCCCCAATTATGAGAAAGACACCGTATTTACAGCAATGGATTCTATTCGCTATTACAAAGAAATCCTTAGAACTTCTTTGATTTCTATAAACCCACATAATGGACATGTAAAAGCGTGGGTAGGCGGCCCATATTTTAAGCATTTTAAATATGATGCTGCTAAAAAAGGAAAACGACAAGTTGGCTCAACATTCAAACCCTTTGTATATGCCACAGCATTGGAAGTTGGGGCTATTACGCCTTGTCTTAATGTTCCAGACATACAGCACTGTGTGGAAATTCCCTACAATGCCAAACGAAACAAAATGTGGTGCCCTGGCAATGCTGGAAGTAAATTTACTGGAGCTCCCACTCCAATACCTTATGCTTTGGCATCGTCTATGAATAACATTACTACTTATGTTATCGGACTTCAAAGTGGCGACAATGTAAACGGTTCAGGGACTATGCCTAAATTGGTTTTTGATAGAGTGGCACAATTAGGAATAGACACTTCTCGTTTTGACCCTGTACCATCTATGGCGTTAGGTGTATTTGATCTTTCGGTTTTTGAAATGGTCAGTGCTATGACAGCCTTTGTTAATGATGGCATCTACGTAGAGCCCGTTTATTTGACTCGAATAGAAGATAAAAACGGAAATGTTATTTTTTCGGCAGAACAAGAAATCACTCAAGTTTGGTCTCCAAACACCGCCTACACCATGCTGAGTATTATGAAACGTACGACTTTAGGTATTCAGCATCCTACGTTGAAAAACAAAAAAACAGGCAGACCCTTGGTTGGAGGTACTGCAATGCGAATACGAGGTAAGCAAACTGAGAGGAGACCTTATGCTGGTCTAAAAATGCCAATAGCTGCAAAAACTGGAACTACACAAAACCAATCTGATGGATGGTTTATGGGGCTTACACCTGATTTGGTTACAGGAGTTTGGGTAGGAGCAGAAGACAGAGCGGTACGTTTTAGAAGCTTACAACTGGGGATGGGAACAAATATGGCGCTACCAATATGGGCGTATTATATGCATAAGGTTTATGAAGATTCTACTTTAAATATTTCTCAAGGAGATTTTGATAAGCCTGCATCCGTAATCGGAGATCCATTAAACTGTATGATGGATTCTAAAAGCATGCTAAACTATGAATTTGACGAAAGTAGTGGAGATGGTCTCAATTGGGGAGCTACGGACACTATTTACCAAGAAGATTCTTCAACTGATGGATATTGGGATGAATAGCTTTTCTACTTTATTGAGCGCCTAATCGGAAATACGTCAAAATCAATGTTGTTTTGCGTGAGGGATAGGAACGGCATCCTCCGTAAGCTTTTTTGAAGCTTACGTGAGATACAGTGGATAGCCCGCCCCATAGGGGCACGCCCAAAAGATTAAAATCTCAT
>CAMZLL010000160.1 GCA_947311505.1 uncultured Cryomorphaceae bacterium | reverse complement strand
TTGGAGAATAAACCAAAATTTAAATTAGTAAAACACGGTTTGTCATAAGCAGATTGAAGTAACCTTGGATTTATAAAAAAGTTAGCGTTTTTTTCGCACAGTTTTTAGGCTTAAAAAATTGAGAGAATTCACTTTAATTCCCGATACATTTCCAGATAAAAAACGTAGCGATTCTCCATAAAACAAGGGGATAACAGGGGCTTCATCTTTAATAATTTGATGCAATTGCTTATAATATGAATATCGAATTGTATCTTCATTCTCTATCAAAGCCTTTTCGTAAATAGCATCATATTGTGTATTTTTAAAGTGGGTATAATTAAACCCGTATTCTGGGTATAAGTTCTTACCATAAAACAATTGAAAATAATTAATAGCTTCGGGAAAATCAGCTATCCAAGATTTTCGATAAAAATTAGCTTCAAATTGAGCTATTTTTTGATTAAAACTTCCCTGATCTTCAATAACAAGATCGACTTTAATTCCAATATCAGCACAGGAGTTAACGATATATTCGCAGATTGTTTTTTTGGAATGAGTTACCGACAACGTAATAGCGGACAATCCCTTACCCTCGGGGAACCCTGCTTCGGATAATAGTTTTTTAGCCTTATCAACATCGTAGTTATAGCCTTCAATAGCGTATTGCCCATAATTTGGCATTCCCATTGGAACAAATCCAGTAGCAGCAGGCTGACCAATTCCATTTCTAAAATGCGATATATATGTCTTCATATCTATGGCATAAGCAATAGCTTGACGAATTTTTTTCTGCTGTAATGGATTTAATTTTGCCTTTGTATTTTCCATAAGTACACCTAGATATTCGGTGTATAACCAAGGCTTTTTCACTAGGTAAAAATCTGCTAATAAATCATTTTTTAATGTTCCATTTAATTCTAGCAATTGGTCTTTTTGAGACTCTGATAAACCTGAAATCATATCCAATTTACCAGATTTAAATTCTACAATTTCAATATTCTTATCCTTCAGAAAAGTAATGGTTACTCCATCGAGGTAAGGAAGTTTGTTTCCTTCAATATCAATTTCAAAATAGGATTCATTTTTTGTTAAAACTATTTTAGAATCTCTTGCCCAATTTAACAAACGAAAAGGTCCTGTTCCGACTGGATTAAAACTAAAGTCATTACCATACATTGCCACAGCTTCCGAAGGAACGATAAAGCAATAGGGCAAGGACAACTGATATAGAAATGAAGGCTGAGGCTCTTTTAAGGTGATTCTTATCGTATGTTCATCCAAAGCTTCAATACCTGTAAAACCATTTTTTTTCATAATATTTTTAAAAATATAGCTACCCGAAGATGCCGTTTTTGGATCAATTACTCGATTATAAGAATACACGACATCTTCTGCTGTAACTTTTCTTTGTATCTCTGAGGTGAAACATTCATTTTCATGAAATTTTACATTTTCTTTTAAATAGAAAGTATAAGTTCTTCCATCTTTTGAAAGCGTCCAAGTCTTTGCTATATCTGGAACCACATTCATATCCTCATCCAAAGTAACTAGGTTATTATAAATTTGTTTTGCTGCCACAAACTCATCAAACTGTCGAATACGAGCAGGATCTAATGTATTCAAACCTGACTCTATATTGTATCTAAATATAGCTTTATTGATTTGTTTTTTTTCTCGATGCTCACTTCCACAAGATGATATTGCTAGGATTGATAAAATTAATATTACACTTAAGTTCTTCATAAATATACCTTATTTTAATTCCAAAAATATACTTTAAAAGTATGCTCTACAATAAAACATCTGTTGTTTACAAACATTTTTCATTTAACAAACCAAGCTAGTCCACTGATAATCAACAATACTTAAAAATAAATCTAAAATAAAGTGTTTTTTTCTTGAAATATACTTGCGAGTTATAAAAAATAACCTATTTTTGCAATCGGATTTACGGATAGTTGGCAGAGTGGTCGAATGCGGTAGTCTTGAAAACTATTGTACCGAGAGGTACCGGGGGTTCGAATCCCTCACTGTCCGCAACAAAAAGCTTCATCAAATTGATGAGGCTTTTTTTATGCTCATATTTTATGCCCAAAAACTAAAATAACAATTAGACCGCAGGAGTATAGATACTTTTTCTACAAATATATCTTTAGTTCTATCAAGTTAAAGAAAATTAAAGGGAAAGAAAAAAGCCTTGGACTCTACTGAAATCAAGGCTTTTTGTTCTTAGGGTGGCTAAAGGGATTCGAACCCTCGACCCCCGGCACCACAAACCAGTGCTCTAACCAGCTGAGCTATAGCCACCATAATTATGGTTATCAAAAAGATATTTTCTTTAAGACGGATGCAAATATAGAAAAGTTTTTTTTAAATCACATTCAATTATCTATTAATAATAAAGAATTTATTGTAATTTATTTTCATCAAAAAATCGACCATTACTTAATCCCCTCATTATTAAGCCACTTTTGATATTCTTTCGCAAAAACAGTGTGTTGATTTAGAGTTTTAGAAAAGTTATGATAACCAGAATACTCTGGTTTTGCACACATAAACATATAATCGTGTTTTTCATAATTTAATACTGCATCTATAGTTTGCGGCTCTGGAAAAGAAATAGGTCCTGGGGGCAATCCTTCATATAAATAGGTATTATACGGAGAATCAAATTCTAAATGTTTATATAATAATCTTTTTATGGTCGGATCTCCAATTCCAAATTTCACAGTAGGGTCTGCTTGCAATTTCCAATTCTTATTCAACCGGTTTAGATACAACCCTGCAATTTTAGATTGTTCGTCAAATTTTACTTTTTGTTCTTCGTACACGATTGATGCTAATATAGAAATTTCTGATTGCGAATACCCCAAAGTTTTTGCTTTAGCTTTTCGGTCTGCATTCCAAAATTCTTTATAATACGTCTTAAGTTTTTCCAATAATTCTTCTTTAGTTATATCTTTATAGACTTCCATTTTTACAGGAATAAAAAAAGTGGCATAAGATACTTCATCAAATCCAAGAGATTCAAAGGTTGCGGGATTCAATAAATAAGTGGCTAAATCGGCTGAATCCAATTCGATATTCTTAGTCATTTTACCTATAGCTTCGGGTATTGACCGCACATTATTGTATTCTAAATAGGTAATATCATTATAATTATTGGCTTCAAAAACAATGGTATTAAGTATATCATTTGTGGTTTTCCAATTGGACTTATTAATATTTAAAGTTGTTCCTGGGAAAACAATTTGATCGTAGTCTTTAAATTGTGCTAAAAATTCAAAATCAGCCCCATTGGCGATAATTCCTTCTTTTTCTAAAATTGCCCCAAGCTCTCCGATTTTCAACCCATCTTTTATTTCTATTCTACGAGGTTGATACGATTCAATGTTGGATTTTATATTAGAAACCGTATATGCTTTATAATAAGGATAGCCCATATATCCTCCTATCAGGACAAGAATGACCAAAATTAGTAAAATTATTTTTTTCATTAAAAAAACAGTATTATTTGTTGTTGAGTTTTTTGAGTTCTTCTTTAAGTTGTTGAATTCTAGCATTTTTTATAGGAGCTCTCAAAGTTTCCGAAGTGCTGGTGTAGTATCTATGTTTTTGCTCTAAATAATTTATTTGTAGTTGTAACCATTCTTTATCTGTAAATCGAGATTCAAATTCGGCTAATTCTTTTCGCAAGGTTACAGCAACTTTGTCATAATCATTTCTACCAAAATAATCGTGATCAGCATCGCACATTATTTTTTGTAGAATCGTTTGGGGTTCTATCTTAGAAGATGTAGCCAAAATAATTCCAACTACTACATCTATTTGCTCATCGGTATATCCAAGTTCTGGCAAAACTTGTTGAGCTATCTTCGCTCCAATCTCTTCGTTATTTTCATACTTGTATAGAAAACCAGCGTCATGAAAGTAGCCTGCTGTTAGTAGTAGATAATAATCTTCTCCGGTAATTCCCTCTTCTTTTGCAAGTATTGCTATACTTTTAACAACGTCCAATGTATGATGTGAGCCGTGGTAGTACAAGTCCTTAGAAAGTTCTTTTACTAATCTTTTAACCATATATTCTTTTGCCTCTGAGAATTCCATTATATCGAAGATAGTTAAATATTTTAGGTTTTATATTGAATGTTGAAAATTAATTAACCTTACAGATTTAAAAGACGATTTTGTTTTTGTACATTTGAATGATGCTCAAGCACATACTACATATCTTTTTGTTTGCTATTTGCCTTCCATTTCTGAATGCTCAAGATATTCATTATTCCATTTGGGATATGTCACCTCTAAACATGAACCCTGCAATGACGGGGCAATTCAACGGAGATTATCGTTTTAATGGAAACCACAGATCTCAATGGCGGTCTGTAACCACTCCCTTTTCAACCTTCTCAATTAGTGCAGATGCTAGAAATATTTTGCGTAAAGAGAATTTTTCTGGAGGTATTCAAATCAATCAAGATGCTGCTGGCGATGGTCGGCTAAAAACCTTTCAACTTAATCTTTCAGGAGCTTATCTTATAAAATTTGGTACTGATTCTATGCAGAATTTATCTTTAGGTATTCAATCCGGAATCACCAACAAAAGCATCAGTTTTGATCCTTTTAAATTTGACGCACAATATAATGGCTACCAATATGATGCCTCGTTGAGCAATCAAGAAAACTTTGCTCGTACTAGTAGATTATACACCAACTTAAATGCTGGAGCTGGATATTTTAACAAAATTGACAACCGAAAAATTGTGAGTGGTGGTATTGGTTTTTTCAATCTATTAAAACCCAAACAAAGTTTCTATAATGATGATGCCATTCGACTTGACATCAGGTCGGTACTGCATGCTAATGCTAAATGGAAAGTGGCAGAAAAATGGGATGCCCTACCCTCTTTTATATTTTCTACGCAAGGCAAGTACAAAGAATTTAATTTTGGGGGTGCTGCAAGATATATTTTAGTTGATTTTATGGGGATGTATAGAGCTGTTTGGTTGGGAGCTTATTATAGAAACAAAGATGCCGTCTTCTTTAATATTGGGGTCAATTATGATGCTTGGAAAATAGGTCTGAATTATGATATAAATACTTCATCCTTAAAACCGGCAAGTAGTGGTAGGGGCGGTTTTGAAATTGCTATTCAATACATCATCAATTTAACACCTCCTAAACGAATAATGCATAGGGTTTGTCCTGATTATTTATAGGGTTTCTCTTACAACTAATACCTTTCTAAAAAAAAGCTAAAGAATGCTCTCCAAAGCAATTAAGTTTTAGCATTCTAACGAAAAACCAACTCCATGTATGTTGGTTATTTTTATTTTGTCGTCTTGTGCTAGATATTTTCTCAATTTAGTAATAAAAACATCCAAACTTCTTCCATTAAAGTAACTGTCATCTCCCCATACCATATTAAGAATCAGTTCCCTTTCAACTACTTTTCCCATTTGCTCGCAAAGAATTTTCAAAATCTGAGCTTCTTTCTTTGTCAATTTCTTAGAATAATCCTTTCCAGATAAAATATAACTATCAGTGCTAAACGTAAGGCTTTCCAACTGAAATTCTGAAGATTTTTTTTCAGCACCTTTTGTTCTTTTTAGTACCGCTTCTATCCTTAAAAGCAATTCATCCATACTAAACGGTTTGGTAACATAGTCATCGGCTCCCACTCTAAACCCTTTTATTTTATCTTCTGTTTGGGACTTTGCTGTTAGAAAAATCAAAGGTATTTCTTGGTTTATTTTACGAACATCCTCCGCCAAAGCGAAGCCATCTTTTTTGGGTAACATCACATCAAAAAGGCATAAATCAAAATATTCTTTACTGAATGCCTTCAACCCATCTTTTCCATCTTGACTCAAATGTACATTGTAACCTTTCATTTTAAGGTTATCTTGTATTACAAAACCAAGATTCAAATCATCTTCTACTAATAATATTTTTATTTTTTCGTGCATAATCAATAGTGTTGTTATTGTTTTTTTTTGTCAGTTACGAATTTAATTCCTTTTTATTCTATTCTATTTTTAGTAACTATTCTATAACTTTCATTAACGTTGTTTAACAATCGTTTCTATTCATATCAGCAACTTAAAAAGCATGAGGTTTATTAATTAAAATTTGGAATGTTAAAATCAAATGAATCAATCTTACTACTCCTACAAAATTAAAACGTTCCCAATTCTTATCAAAGGTCAGATAATTTGCATAATTTATCATATTATATACGTTTAGATATGTGATTTAATATCCTCAATCACAACAGTAATTGCTTTTCGTATCCATTTGATCTGAACGGTTTAAACAAATCGAAGATTTTCATTTATATTTTTCCTTTTTTCATTTTTAGTCACTGTACGTATTCGTTAACCCTATTTTCTATGTTACATATTCCTTCTATACTGACCACCTACTTCAAATAGTGAGTTGGTAATCTGCCCAAGTGAACAATACTTAGAAGCTTCCATCAAATAGGCAAATATGTTCTCATTATTAATAGCTGCGTGTTGTATTTTAGCAATCTGACCATCAACCTTATCAGCATTAGTTTTGTGTAGTTCTTCCAGCATTTTTAATTGATACTGTTTTTCTTCTTCTGTGGCTCTAATCACTTCCTCTGGAATAATAGTAGGCGAACCGTTTTTATTCAAGAAGGTGTTTACACCGATAATTGGAAATTCACCTGTGTGCTTCAACGTCTCATAATACAAGCTTTCTTCCTGTATTTTACTTCGTTGATACATCGTTTCCATCGCTCCTAGCACACCTCCCCTTTCGGTAATTCTATCAAACTCCAATAATACTGCTTCTTCTACTAAATCAGTTAGCTCCTCGATAATAAATGCTCCTTGAATTGGATTTTCATTTTTAGTTAAACCTAGTTCTTTATTGATAATCAACTGAATTGCCATTGCTCTTCGAACAGAGTCTTCTGTTGGAGTGGTTATTGCTTCGTCATAAGCATTGGTATGCAATGAGTTACAATTGTCGTAAATTGCATATAAGGCCTGTAAGGAAGTTCTAATGTCATTGAAATCAATTTCTTGAGCGTGTAAAGATCTTCCAGAAGTCTGAATGTGGTATTTCAACATTTGGGCTCTTGGATTTGCCTTGTACTTCATTTTCATAGCTTTTGCCCAAATTTTTCGAGCAACTCGACCTATTACAGCATATTCTGGATCTATACCGTTAGAAAAGAAAAACGATAAGTTAGGACCAAATTTATTGATATCCATTCCTCTACTGAGATAATATTCTACATACGTAAAACCGTTTGCCAACGTCAACGCCAATTGTGTTATCGGATTGGCTCCCGCTTCTGCTATATGATAACCTGATATAGATACCGAATAGAAATTACGAACAGCATTTTCTATGAAATACTCTTGTACATCGCCCATCAAACGTAATGCAAATTCTGTAGAAAATATACATGTATTCTGAGCTTGATCTTCTTTAAGAATATCTGCTTGAACGGTTCCTCTTACCTGCGTCAAGGTAGCAATTTTTATTTCTTCATAAATTTCTTTTGGCAACACTTCGTCTCCTGTAACTCCGAGTAACATCAATCCCAAGCCTTCATTACCCTCAGGCAAATCTCCTTGATAACTTGGACGAGTGGTTCCAGCTTTCTTATATTTAGCTACTATCTTAGCTTCTGTTTCTGCTTCTAATCCATTTTCTATGATGTATTTTTCACAATTTTGATCTATTGCGGCATTGATAAAGAAACCGAGCATCATAGGTGCTGGTCCATTTATAGTCATAGATACAGAGGTCAATGGATGAGTTAAATCAAAACCAGAATACAATTTTTTAGCATCATCTAGACAACAGATAGACACTCCCGAATTGCCGACCTTACCATAGATATCAGGTCTTGGAGCTGGGTCATTTCCATATAATGTTACCGAATCAAATGCGGTGGAAAGTCTTTTTGCGGGCATTCCCAAACTTACATAATGAAACCTACGATTGGTTCTTTCTGGACCTCCTTCTCCTGCAAACATTCGTGTTGGGTCTTCCCCCGTTCGTTTGAATGGGTACAAACCAGAGGCGTATGGAAATTCACCGGGTACGTTTTCTTGCAAAATCCAAGTTAACAAATCTCCCCAAGCTGTGTATTTGGGCATAGAAATCTTTGGAATCTGCAAATGTGAAAGCGATTCTGAATGCGTTGCTATTTTAATTTCCTTATCTCTTACTTTAAATATGTAAAGAGGGTCTGTGTACTTCTTAAGCTTGCTTGTCCAAGAAGTGATGTGTTCCCAATTATGGGGATCCAAATCCATTTTTACACGATCGAATTCTTTAATCAATAGATTTAAAAATTCATCTTCAAGATTCAGTTTATCAGAAACGACTCCTGACTTATCAAAAGTAAGTGTCTGATTGGTAACAGACTCAATGGTTTTACTAATCCCAAAAAGTTTTTGAGCAGTTTTTGATTGTTCGGTAGCCCAAGAATCATACGCTCTATTATTTTCAGAAATTTCTGATAAATATCTGGTTCTTGATGGAGGTATTACAAATATCTTTTCAGACATTTCTTCGGTAATTTCTATGGATGTAATCAAATCTTTGGCTGCTGTTTTTTCGACTACCTTATCCATAATTGCTTTGTAAAGCGTGTTCATACCTGGGTCATTAAACTGCGAAGCTATTGTACCAAATACTGGCAAATCGTCTTGATTGACATCCCAAAGATTATGATTGCGCATGTATTGTTTTTTCACATCTCTAAGAGCATCTAACGAACCTCGTTTATCAAATTTATTGATGGCTACAAGATCTGCAAAATCAAGCATATCTATTTTTTCTAACTGGGTAGCTGCTCCAAATTCGGGGGTCATTACATACAGCGAAACATCAGAGTGATCCATGATTTCGGTATCGGACTGTCCTATTCCTGAGGTTTCTAAAATGATTAAATCATACGCTGCTGCTTTTAATATTTCTAATGCTTCAGAGACGTGTTTACTCAATGCCAAATTTGATTGACGAGTAGCCAACGAGCGCATATATACTCTATCATTTTTGATGGCATTCATTCGTATTCTATCGCCAAGCAAAGCTCCTCCTGTTTTTCTTTTTGAAGGATCTACTGAAACTATGGCTATGTTTTTATGGGGAAAGTCTATCAAAAATCTACGAACTAATTCATCTACCAATGAAGATTTACCTGCACCTCCTGTACCTGTGATTCCAAGAATGGGTGTATCTACTTTCGCTGCCATTTTATGTACAATATCCAACGTTTCTTTGGATGCTTCAGGGAAATTTTCGGCTGCGGATATCAGTCTTGCTATGGCTGTTACTTTTCTTTCTTTTAAATGATTTACTTCTCCATTTAAGTTTTCGCCTACTGCAAAATCTGCTCGTTCAACCAAATCGTTAATCATACCTTGCAAGCCCATTGATCTTCCATCATCGGGATGATAAATACGCTCGATGCCATAGTCTTGTAATTCTTTTATTTCTGAAGGTAATATTGTTCCGCCTCCGCCTGCAAATATTTTAATATGATTGGCTCCTTTTTCTTTAAGCAAATCATACATGTATTTTAGATACTCGGTATGTCCTCCTTGATAAGAAGTCATGGCTATTGCTTGTGCATCTTCTTGAATGGCACAATTCACTACCTCTTCTACACTTCTATCATGACCTAAATGAATCACTTCACAACCAGTGGTTTGAATGATTCTTCTCATAATATTGATGGCGGCATCATGTCCGTCAAACAGGGAAGCTGCTGTTACAATTCTAACTTTATATTTAGGCTTATAAGGTACTATCTTTTCCATCTTAGATTTTCTTTATTGACTGTTCGCAAATATACCAAAATTGTGAGGATTATTGGTTTCGCATTCGATTATTTGTTGCTTTTTGATATGAAGCACGTTTGTCATTTCTTTATCGACCTTGTTTTTTTTGTTGCTACTTGCGTGAGGGATAGAAACGGCATCCTCTCAAAGCTTTTTTGGAGCTTTGAGAGATATAGTGGATAGCCCGCCCCGTAGGGTCACGCCCATATTTTTAGTCATTTTCGGTTAGTATATTTTACATTTCGCTTTTAAATTGCAGGGAGGTAAAATCGTTATACATCTTAAGGATTACGCCATCGGACAATCCCACTTTGGGAACTATCATTTCTTTAGAGTTACCTGCTTTCATAAATGAAGAGTATATTTTTCCTGCGGGTACGATAACATCTGCTCTATCTGGCTTTAATTTTAATTTCTTGATTCGATCTTCGTATGTGTAGCTTTCGATTTCCTTCAAGATAGATTTAATTTCTGTCCGTTTTATTCGCTCTCCTCTTTTGCAGGAGCTCTCCTTAAATATTCTATTGATATTCCCTCCTGTTCCGATGGCAATAACATCGGTTTCGCCATCAATCATTTTTTCGATTTTATTTATTGCATCATTCCACTCTGTTTTTCCTTCTTTTTTCTTCAGAATACGTACAGTACCCAATTTAAACGAATATGATTTGACTCTTTTTCCTTTTTTAATCAAAGTTACTTCTGTGCTTCCTCCTCCCACATCTATATATAAATAGGTATGTTTTTTATCAAACCCGCTTGATGTAAAGTGGTTAAATATAAGCTCTGCCTCTTCTTCGCCTTGTATCAATTCTATTTTTATATTCGCTTTTCGTTTTATCAACTCTCTTACAGTCTCTCCGTTTTCAGCTTCTCGCATAGCCGATGTAGCGCATCCTCTAAACATTTCTACTTCATTGGCTTCCATTAACAACCTAAAAGCTTTCATCACTTTTACGAGTTTTTTGGCTTTATCATTGGTAATTTTACCATCTGTAAACACGTCTTCTCCCAACCGTATAGGTACACGAGTCAATGATATTTTTCTAAAATAAACACTACCATCGTCTAACTCTTGAGACTCTTGGATTAATAATCTAACGGCATTGGAGCCTATATCTATCGCTGCTAATTTCATAATGCTAAGGTAGGAATTATTTTAAGACCAAAATAGTTGACACTAAACAATACTAAAAGGTGTATTGGCTTTATAATTTGGGTCTGCATCAATTTTATTGCTCAAAAAAGCTCCCTCATATTATCTCCAATTTTGATAGCAAGATTATCAGTTGGCAGGTCGTTATCATCTATACCAAACGGATCTTCTATTTCTTCGGCAAGAATTTCCATACTCACTAGCACATAAAATATAAAACAAGCTATAAGCGCTGTTCCGTATCCAAAGTTGGGTACAAAAGCCAAGGGTAAAGTGGTAACATAAACAAAAATAAATTTTTTTAAAAACAAGCTATAAGAATATGGAATTGGTGTGTTTTTGATACGTTCGCAAGCTCCTGTCATATCGGTAAAGGCATTTAAATTGTACTCAATACTTAAGAATTCGATTTCAGTTAATACACCTTCTTTTTTTAATGCTAATAATTTCCTATACATCAGTTGAGCTATCAAATTAGGGATATGCGTACCTTTCTTTAATACTTCAAGTTCTTCGTTTGTCAGAGTTAAATCGTCAAGTACTACCCCATTTCTTAGGTGTTCTTTAAGAGCTAGCGCGTAATTATGTATCATTCGTTTAAAGAACGTTCGATCTTTTTCATCTTCCAAAATCACGCTTAATTTAGAAGCTAAATTTCTAGAGTTGTTTACCAGTTCGCCCCATTTTTTTCTCCCCTCCCACCATCTATCATAGGCGGTATTTGTTCTAAAAACAAGAAGTAAAGAAAGTACAAAGCCAACCAAGGAATATACAGCAATCATATTACTTAGAAAAGCAATATTTCCCATATGATTAATCTCTACATAAGTAATACCTGTAGTAACGATAGCGAGAATTAATAGTTCTTTCCAAAGTATGTAGAGGGTGTCACTTTTAGCAAAGACAAAGATGTGGTTAAACCATGTTTTAGGATTGTATTTAATCATTCCATTTTATTTAGGACTCAAAAATAGGTTATTTTAAAATAACACCAAAATAACATTAAAATGCACCTAGTAAAACGTACGTTTTACATTTATTAGCATTTCTAAAAACTCATTTCTTTCAAAAAAAAAAAAAACAAAGCTAATGAATGAGACGCGAAGGAGTTTTAGAGATGCCCTTAAGACCATTACAGCATATAAAATAGTCTAATAAATAGTTTGTTTTGGACTATTTTTGTATCCAACGGCTCGGATATGGTTAGTGCGGGATTTCGAAGG
>CAMZLL010000159.1 GCA_947311505.1 uncultured Cryomorphaceae bacterium | reverse complement strand
GTTTAGTAAGTAACTCTAATTAAGAATTATTTCTTACCGAACTTTACTAACACATCAATCAACGAGATAGAAGCATCTTCCATTTCATTAACTAAACTATCAATTTTTGAGATTACATAATTATAAAAGATTTGAAGTATAATTGCTACAACCAAACCAGAAACAGTTGTAATCAAGGCTACCTGAATACCAGCAGCCATATCTTTTGGATCTGCTTCACCAGTATTTGCAATCAACTCAAAGGTTTGAATCATCCCTATTACAGTACCCATAAACCCAAGCATTGGTGCTAGTGCAATCATCAAAGCCATCCAAGGAAGACCTTTTTCTAATTGTCCCATTTGAACACCTCCATAAGCTACAACAGATTTCTCTACCATATCTATTCCTTCGTCACTTCTTTCTAATCCTTGGTAAAAGATACTTGCTACTGGACCTCTTGTATTTCTACAAACATCTTTTGCTGCGTCTATGCCTCCTGAAGCAAGTGCTTCTTCAACTTTAGCAACTAGTGACTTCGTATTCGTAGTAGCTAAGGTTAAGTATATAATTCTTTCGATACTTAATGCTAATCCTAAAATAAGACAAATCAATACAAAAGACATAAACAAAGGACCACCAGCAATAAATTTATCTTTTAACTGTGTAATCATATCCACATCTGCTTTGTTAGCTTCTGCTTTTTCTTTTGCTTCTTTTGCTTCTTTTTCTTCTTTTGCTTTTTTAGCTGCGGCAGCTTCTTCTGCTTCCAATGCAGCAGCGGCAGCTTCTTCAACCTTAGCAATAGAATCTGCTGTAAATTCTTCAGCTGTCATTTCGACACCATCTTGAGCGTGAGCAAAATTAAATCCTGCGTTTCCAAAAGTTAATAAGCCTGTTACGGCTAGTAATGTGAATACCTTTTTCATACTTTTTAGTTAAATTATTATCTGGTTTTCTTTTATAAATTATTCTTAATTGAAATGCGAAGATAACTTTTCTTGCATTTTGGAGAGCCAAAGTAAGAAAATATTTTAATTAAAAACAATACAAAGTTCTTAAAAGGTAGAATTGAATGTGTAAACGGTTGCTATAATAACACTGTAATCGCAACAAAATCGATAAAAACAAACACCATAACTCAATAATAAACAAACCGAAATATGCTGACAACCAAGCGGATAAAACATTCTAATATAAAAAAAAGAAAAAATATGCTAGGAAATAAGATGGTAAAAAGTAAAACTGATTTTTGTCAGTTTTAAATTATTTTGTATTTTAGTCAAGGACTTACACACAAATTATTTTTATGCCTTTTAACAAGCTAGACCATACGGTTGAGGGAAAAATACGACCTCGATTCAAACTAAAAACTCCTGAAAAAAAAGAAGACATCATGAAATTGATATCTGATTTTACGGCAGCTGACCCTACATTAACACATTCAACTTATACTAGGTTTATAAAGTTATCTATCCCCAATAAAGAACAACACTACTGGTCACCTGTACTTAGTTTAAGTTTTGACCAACAAAAAGATGCAACAATAATTAGAGGGGTAATCGGTCCAAAGGACAAGATCTGGACTATGTTTATGTTTTTTTACATTGGTATATCCGTTTTAGGTCTTTTTGGTTCAATGGTAGCTTTAGTGAAGTGGCAAATGTCAGCTGATTTGTCTTTATTATTTGTAATACCTTTAACTATCATTCTTTTACTTTCGATTTTTTACACCAGTAAATATGGCAAGGTACAAGCACACACACAAACTATTCATATTCTTAGAGCATTGAGAAAAGCTGTTGATACGGTGGAGTGCGTTCGAATTGAGGAATAGGCTGTAAGACTGTGAGCTTATTGGGTTAATTTAATATCCATATTTTCCTTTCCAAACAGCCGATAAGTATTTTTTTAAACTCTGCTCCCTACTATTGTTTGAAGGTCGGTAAAACGCCTTATTTGACAACTCATCTGGCATAAATTCTTGCTTATGCAATTGATCCAAAGGAGTTTCGTGTGAATAGGCGTAATTTGCTCCATATCCCAAATCTTTCATGAGTTTACTTGGGGCATTTCTAAGATGCAGCGGAACAGCTAAATCTCCAGTAGCTTTTACGATTTGCTGCGCTTCATTTATAGCAATATAACTGGCATTACTCTTTGCAGAACTTGCCAAATACACTACGCATTGGGAGAGAATTATCCTGCTCTCCGGCCAACCAATTTTAGACACCGCATCAAAGCAGGTGTTTGCCATAATTAGCGCGGTAGGATTTGCATTACCAATGTCTTCAGAGGATAAAATCAACAATCTACGAGCTATAAATTTAGGTTCTTCCCCTCCTTCTATCATTCTAGCCATCCAATATAAAGCAGCATTGGGATCTGACCCTCTTATAGACTTAATAAAAGCTGAAATAATATCATAATGTTGCTCCCCATCCTTGTCATATCTAGCAGCGTTTTGCTGTATGTTATTGTAAACAAATTCATCTGTAATAGCGTATTCACCCATTGGCAGAGCCTGAATAGCAATTTCAAAATTATTGAGCAATTTACGGGCATCTCCACCTGAAAGCCTTATCAAGGCAGCAGTTTCTTTAAGCACAATATTTTTATTTGCTAGTAAATCATCCTTTTTTAATGCAGCATGTAGCAAGCCTTCCAAGTCCTCTTTGGTATGATGCTCCAACACGTAGGTTTGGCATCGAGAAAGCAAAGCGGAAATGACTTCAAAAGAAGGATTCTCCGTAGTAGCTCCAATTAAGGTTATGATTCCTTTTTCAACAGCACCAAGCAATGAATCTTGCTGCGATTTACTAAATCGGTGAATTTCATCGATAAATAACACAGCGTTTCCACTACCAAACATACCTTGATTTTTTACT
Organism: uncultured Cryomorphaceae bacterium; assembly: GCA_947311505.1. Lineage (GTDB taxonomy): Bacteria > Bacteroidota > Bacteroidia > Flavobacteriales_D > Parvicellaceae > Parvicella. The sequence goes on along the minus strand of CAMZLL010000159.1, from coordinate 2,667 downwards.
TTATCAATGACCTCTCTAATGTCTTTTACTCCTGAATTGATAGCTGACAAGGTATAAAAAGGTCGATCCATTTCATTGGAGATAATCTGAGCTAAAGTAGTCTTCCCAACTCCTGGTGGTCCCCAAAGCAAAATTGATGGTATAGCACCCGATTTAATAGCGTTTCGAAGAGGCTTTCCTTCTCCGATAAGATGTTGCTGTCCGATATAATCGTCTAAATTCTGCGGACGTATGCGTTCTGCTAATGGTATGTATGAATTTGTATTGATGTTGCGAAAATAGAGAATTAAAAGGAATTCTAACTAATTATACAAAAACTTATACCCGATTTAGACTGAAACAGCATTACAGTTTAATTCCTATTCCGAGCCTGAAAGAAGCATTAACAGAAGTGTCAAAACCTATGGTTGTCGTTGTTCTTTCTTGCATTGCTATAGTAGGATTGTCAGCTTTGAAACTTGAATACGTATAGGTGCCAATAGAAAATGGTACGTTAAAATCTATGTACCAAGTTTGATTAATATCGTATTCAAATCGGGGTATTACAGAAAAATAAGTACCTAAATTAGTTTGCTTTACGGGAAAATATGCACTACTTAGCGGAGTGACTTTATGCTGAGTAATGAATGGTGAAGCCGAAAATCCAATAACAGATCGCAACTTTCTGTCTGTTTTTCTTTTAAAAAGCGCAACTTTATATTCATACCTAAGATGTAAATCAAATAAACTTTGCTGCAACCCACTATGAAGTATCAAAGTAGAATCTGTTACGTACTTTCTTTGGTCGTTTATTTGAGAGGCCTTCAAAAACTTCAATCGAGATAAAGTAAATTCAGAGGAATTGCCATTTTGATTCTTAACAACTAAAGAAGGTGAGAAATTAAACCCATGACTTATTCTCATCTGATCTCTAGTACTGACGTTAGTTACGGAATCATAATAATAATTTGCCGAAATAAGACTTGTGGCATTAGTAGGATCATAGTTGCCATAAAGTTTTACTTCTATATTTTTCGTTACAACCTCTTGTTCTTGACCAATGAGACCCGAAGATATAAAGGTTAAAACAACCAAAATCGCTTTTTTCATTTTTTTCATTTTTAATACGACCTATCAACGATTTAATACTACTTTTATTGCGCAGACCGTTTCTATTTGAATAATAATTATGACAAAATACATTGCAATACTAAGAGGTATAAACGTAGGGGGGAATCGAAAAATATTAATGGCCGATTTAAAAAACCTTCTTAGTCAGAAGGGGTTTAAAAACGTAGTAACCTATATACAAAGTGGAAATATAACCTTCAACCACTGTTCGGAAAGTTCCAGTGCTATTGAAACTATCATAATAAAAGCAATTAAAGAATATTATGATTTTGACGTACCAACAATTGTGATGCGAACTGGAGCTGTTCAAAAAATAATTGAGAACAATCCTTTTACAGAGGATGATGCAAGTAAACTTCATGTTACTTTTTTCAATGAGCAGCCAGATTTGGATTTGATTTCAAAGATTAAAGATTTGAATTTTGCTCCAGACAAATTTCAATTCACTAAAAAAGCGGTGTATTTATGCATAGCTGACAAATACCACAAAACAAAGTTGAGCAATGCGTACTTTGAGAAAAAACTAAAAGTAACTGCTACCACTAGAAATTGGAAAACGGTGAATAAACTCTTACAGATATAAGCGCAACTCTAAAAACTCATTTCTTTTCAAAAACAAAGATAATTAATGAGATGCTTATAATACAAAAGCTGAATTTTATACTTGAATTTAAGAAGGAATAGATAATGAAACGTAAGAATTAAATCGTTTTTTTTATTCACTTACACTTCATCAAATAAAACTACCATAGCTAAGGCTACGCTAGTTGTATTTTCATCGCCTTAGTAAAAATAAATTTTCGTTCTTGTGTCTCATTTCATCATTCAATAGGTTTAAATAAAAATAGCTTGTATTATTTGCTTCTATAGCAATTAACACAAGCTATTCAAGCTTATCAATTTAATAATAATTAAAGTCAAACCTTATTTAGAACCATCAAAAGTAATTTCATCCGTTTGAATTGAAATACTCGTTCCGTTTAGCGTAAAAGAAACAGCATTTCCATCACTATCCTTACCAGCAAAACCTCCTGAACTAGACTCATCTACATCGGTTACATTTTCAGTAACTCCTCCTGATTCTATTTTGCAAGTGACACAGCTTAACTTAGTAAAGACAACCGTCATATTGCTATCTGGAATACTAGAAACCGTACCTATTCCGGTATAAGTTCCATTGTGCGCATCAGATATGCATGCAGTAACTACTGGCGGAGCTGGCAACACACAACTTCCGTCATCCTTTTTTGCATCAGCATTATAGTTAGTAGCTTTTGAGTCTGTACAACCTTTTTTCTTACAAGAGGTAAAAGAAATAGATGCTCCTACAAATAATAAAAGCATTCCTGTTTTGATAATAGTACTTTTTTTCATAATTTTTATTTATTTATTATTCGAAACAAACATACATATAATTTTTCCATTATAGTATATAAAGCTACAAACCTAACCTTTATCACAAAAACCAAGTTAAATATTTTAGTTTTAATATTCTAAAACGTATGTGGGTTAACCCAACTTGACTTTAAAAAATCCAAACTTCCTTTATACAGGGTG
>CAMZLL010000158.1 GCA_947311505.1 uncultured Cryomorphaceae bacterium | reverse complement strand
CTTTTGTCTATTTTTTTTTGTTTTAGTCCATTTTTTTTTGTTGTCAAAAAAATTATCAAAATAGGGACTTCTACAATGGTCTTTATTTAGGATGATACTGTAATAATAGAGCTCAGGAGCTTATTCTTCTTATTGGAGGTTTATTGAAAAGGAATTAGTATTTATGTACTTCTACACTTGTCTTTTTTGTTTTGCTAGGTGCATTGAACTTCCAGTATTTTGATAGTTCACTGTTTGCCAGTTGTTATGTGGGGTTTTCTGTAACTATTGATTGCGTATAGTTCACCCTAAGTATTTGTTTCATATCAGCTTATGTGCTAGTGTTATATGGGGCTTGAGGGTTATTCAGGGCTGTTATGAGGTTTTATTTTGATTTTTTGGTACACCGTTTGACAATGGGTTTAACAGAATTTAGAAAAACAAAATTTTAAAACAAAATAAAATGGATACTATTAAAAATTTGATTTATGCAGGGGTTGGTTTAGCAACTACAACTGCAGATAAAGTAAAAGAAACGATTAGTGATTTAGTAGAGAAAGGAAAGATTTCAGATACTGAAGGAAAGAAAATAATTGATTCTATTTTTGAAACTACAGAAAGCACAAGAGAAGAAATCGAAGCGACAATTAAGAACGTTTCTGATAAGGTAACCTCTACATTGAAATTTTCTAAAAAAGAAAATAAAGAAGTAGAAAATTTGAAGAATAGAATAAAAGAATTGGAGACTAAATTGAAAGCTAAAACTACATCACCAAAAAAAACAACTAGGAAAACGTCAGTAGCATCCAAAACAATAGCTACTGCTAAAAAGACAGTTGCAAAAGCAACAGCGTCAACGCGCAAAACAGTAGCAAAAACTAAAACAACTGTTAAATAAGAACATTAATAATAATCAATAAAAACCAAACGATATGAACATTATAGAAACATTAGCATATGCAGGATTAGGTCTTGTGTCAGAAGTAAATGATAAATCAAAAGCAAAATTTGATGAATTAGTAGAAGCAGGAAAGAAACACGATAATGAAGGGAAAAGTTATGTAGGTGATTTCTTCAAAACAGTAGATTCAACTAAAGATGATTTTACGACTCAGTTGGAGCAAGGAAAAGAAAAATTGCAAGAGCAATTTCCAATTTTAAAAGAAATGGAAGATAAGTTCGAAAAAGCAAAAGAAGATTTGACAAACAAATTCAATTCTGTCAAAGAAGATTTAACGACAAAAGCAGAAGAAGCAAAAGAAAAAATTACATCTAAAGCAAAAGAAGCAGTTGCAGATGTTAAAGATAAGGTGAGTTCTATCACCAGCGAAGCTAAAGTTGAAGAAAAGAAATAATTTTCTTTTTGACAAAGTAAGCGTGTGTAGTAGTTTAAGTCCTTACCAAGAAATTGGTAAGGACTTTTTTTTTCAGGTATGGTTTAAAGGTGTATTTTTGCGAAATACTTTATTACTATGAGAGGGTTTTTAGCAATAGCAATCATATTTATACTAGCAGTTGGTGTTTCCACATATTTGACAACTGATGACACTCGTTTATTACCTATTATAAATCCAGTTGATATAAACCCAGATATGGTTGATCCTTCTATTCAGAACAAGGGTATGCATCATCAAATATCCGAATTCTATCTTCAAAATCAGGAAGGTACATGGGTTACTAACGACATCTTGAAAGGTAAAATTACCGTTGTTAATTATTTTTTTGTGCGGTGTGGAGGAATCTGTCCTGCTATGAATAAGCAGATGATGAAGGTAAATCAACATTTTAAGTCTTCTAAAAAAGTGATGCTTTTGTCACATACAGTCTGGCCCGAAGTAGATTCGATATCGGTTTTGAAAGACTATGCAGAGCGGTATAATGCAGATTCTGATACTTGGCAATTTCTTACTGGAGACAAGCAGCACCTGTATGAATTGGCCCGAAAAAGCTATTTGATTTGCCCAGACAAGGATGATCCAAATTATGATCATGGAAGCGAAAACGATTTCATACACACCGAAAATGTAATTTTGGTTGACGCTAAAGGTCAAATTAGGGGTTTTTATAATGGAACGTTCGATAAAGAGATGGAGCAATTAATATTGGATATTCAAATACTAATTGATGAGCAGGAGTAGTTGGTGTTACATTGCCTCCGAGTGGCTGGGCTACTTTGATGTGTATGTTTATGACTTTCTAAACCATCTTTTGTAAAAAGGTTCTGCTGGTTTTCCGTTTTTGATTCTTTTAGATTTTCTTTTGGTTTTCTTCATCCGCTTCCGAGTTTTTTTAGACTGAATTTTCTCATGGTTTTTTATAATCTCTTTTTCAGCATCTTTAGCGTCCTTCTTTCTTTTTTTGCTTGCTTTTTCAAAATGCTCATTCTTGGGTTCTTCTTGTGAATAAGCCTCGGTAGGTGCAAATAATAAAGCCGAAAGCAGTAGTGTTATAATCCATTTTACCATAGTAATCTAAAAATTAGTATATTTGTAGTACGAAAATACGTGTTTTTTCGTTTCAATAAATAAAAAGAATAATGAGATTAGGAATTATATTCATGTTTTTTGCCCTGTTTTTTGCTACTTCATGTAATAAAAATAAGAAACAAACAATGCCTTATGTTCCTGTAGATGAATACATAAATACCTCCTTGCCGTCTTATGCAAACCTCAATATTATAGGCGGGTGGGTGTATATCAATGGAGGCAACGATGGTATTCTACTATATAGGCAGTCTTACGAAACCATAATGGCGTACGAGCGTAGGTGTACTTACAATGCTTATGAAGCTTGTGGATATAGTAGTGTGGATAGTACAGGGTTAGTGGTTGTTTGTGGGTGTGATGGTTCTCGATATAATATTTTTGATGGTTCTATTTTAGAAGGTCCCGCCATTACTCCATTGTTTCAGTATAATGTCTCTTATAATCCCGATGCCAATCAAGTGCACATAACAAATTAGTATGAAGAGTTGGTTGTTAATTGGAGGTTTACTTTTTTCTATTTGTTTCTTCGCACAAGATGATTATGAATTGGAGCAATTAACTGTTTCTGATTATGGAAAAAGCTTTGGGTATGGTATAGGTAATGTTTTTAACTTGGCTACAGATGGAGAAGCATATAGAACTCAAGTGTATTTTGATTACAGTCTGAAAAAAGATTCTGGATTGTTTTATCGTATTGCCGTTTCTTCTTCCTACAACTCTTCCACATTAGGCAATATCAAAGAGCATGAGTTTATACCTTTTGTGTTTACTTTTGGATTTGAAAAACATTTTTATAAAAATAAAGTGTTTTTAGTTTTGGGTGCTGATGGTTTTTATAGCTCTTCTTTGCGATATTCGAGGTTGAGTAGATTTACAACCGATGAAATGGGAGTTGGAGTATCTGGATTAATTGGTGGAGGCTTTTTGTTGCGACAAGATATAGCTATTTTTTGCCAGTACGAAATTGGAGTAGGGATGTTTAGACGTTTTGCAAATGTTGGGTATGTTACCGCTCAAACCCTTGCGGTGCAAGCTCCATTTATTCGAAACCTGAGTATAGGAATGCGACATTTTTTTTAGAATGTCTTTTTTATTAAAAAATTAAACGACCTATTGTGGTTCATTATTCGGGTTTTGTTCTATTTTTGAGCTGAATACCAAAAAGATTATCGTCATGAAAATTTATACTTTATTATCAATTTCTGTTATTTCATTTTCTATCACCTCTTGTTCTAGTTGGACAGACAAAGATAGTGAAGAGTATATGGAGTATTGTACCACAAAATTGTCAAAAGAATATTGTGAATGTACCTTAGAAAAAGTAAAGCTAGAATTTTCTAATTGGAATGACATCTATAAAAATCAAGAACGCTTGGCTGAGATACTTGTGGACGAGTCTTGCTTGTCATCAGAGTGAGCTAACGTTAGTTGACATCTAAAATAGAGTAGTTGACTAGAAGTAATAGGCGTTTCGCTTATTTGTTTTTGTATCCTCATTTTTTTGTAGCATATTTGTAAGCATATTAATTATTTTAACAAAAAACATAATGAAAAAAGTATTATTAAGTGTAGCAGTAGTAGCTACTTTCGGTTTAGGAATGACTTCTTGTGCACCAATGGATGCTTTAGAGGTGTTGATGAAGCGGCTGAATAAGCGTTTAATCTAATAAAAATTTAAAAAGGGTTATTTCACTTGTTGAAATAACCCTTTTTGTATATTTACACTTATGAAGCAAAAGCACTTTTTTTTAATAATTATCTCTATCACTATTTTTGTAGGAATTGTTTCTTGTGGAGAATCCAAGCTCTCAGATATTGATTCTGAACAATCTTTTCAGCCAGTTATAGAAGTTATCAATCCCGATATTGCTGCACAACAATTCTGCGATTGTTCTATACTTGAGTTCAATGAGAAAGTTAGTTGCTACAATAGTTGGATTACTACATACAGAAATAACAATACCGCTATTTCTCAAGCCAAAAAAATGTCTTTGAAAATGGCTAAATGCAGTCCAAAAGATGCCATTGAAGTATTAGAAAAATTGATGAGCGGAGGCAAATATGTTCAAGATTCTATAGAGGTTAGCCCTGACAATGATATAGTAACATTAAAATACGCTTCAAACGATTTCTGTACTTGTATCGCTTTATCTATAGAGGAAAAAGAAGCATGCTTAAATAGTTGGGTTTTGAAATATAGAAATGCATCTGGATCTCAATCAGAAGGTATGATATTGCAAAAAAAAATGCAAGAATGCTCCGCAGATGATGCTAAAGCAACTTGGAAAAAACTTTTAGAAAAATGAATAAATTAAGATGCATTAGTATAGTGATGGTTTCAGTAATGCTTGTAGGGTGTTTTAGCCCTGATGCAGATAAGATTGCAAATGAGTTTTGTCATTGCAGAGATATAGAGGCGCAGAATGGCCCCGTTCAAGGGGAGCAATGCTTCAATGATTGGGATCGTAAATATGGTAAAGTAAGGTTGTCTGATGCTGAAATGACCATCTTCAAAACGATAACAATTAACTGCAATGCGGTACATGGAAAATAAAGATTAGAAGAAGTGAAAGATCAGAAGCAGCATCAACATCGTCATTTTTTATTGCACAAACCTTATGGAGTTTTAAGTCAGTTTATCTACGAAGGAAAACGGAAAAATCGAAAACGAAAATTAGGTGAGCTTTATGACTTTCCAGAAGGTACAATGGCAATTGGTCGCTTAGATGAAGATTCAGAAGGTTTATTGTTTATGACAACAGACGGCATGATGAGTCAACTTGTACGCAGTAGCAAAGTAGAAAAAGAATATTACGCTCAGGTAGATGGTCTTATTACTCAAAGAGCTGTTAGCGATTTGCAAAATGGAGTTTGGATTGGTCAGAAAGGTGGAAAGTACAAAACCAAACCTTGTGAAGCTCGTTTGCTAGATGAGCCTAGTTCATTAAATATAGAAAAAAGGCACGTAAGAGATGACCGCCATGGACCTAAAAGTTGGGTTAGCATTACGGTTCGTGAAGGTAAATTTAGGCAAGTTAGAAAAATGACTGCCGCTGTAGGTTATCCTACGTTGAGGTTGATTCGAGTGAGAATAGGCAAGACAAAGCTAAAAATAGGTTTCGGTGAAGTAGAGGAGGTAACCGAATTTGAATTGTAGAGATGAGATGTTAATCAATTCTCTTTAAATTAGAGGTTTAGTATCTGTTGAATTCAAATCCTCTTGCTCTTATACTAAGTTGATTCCCGTAAAATTATGCGGACTAATACCCTTCAATTCAGATTTTAGTCTGTCCGTTATTTGTAGTTCATCAATAAACGTCTTTATGGTTGTAGCAGTTATTCCTTCGTTGGTTCTAGTAAGTGCTTTTAATGATTCGTAAGGTTGTGGGTATCCTTCTCTTCTAAGTACGGTCTGTATCGCTTCAGCTACCACAGCCCAGTTGTTTTCAAGGTCATTTTCAAAAGCAGCTTCATTCAAAAGTAGTTTTCCTAGTCCTTTTTCTAAAGATGAAAAAGCAATAAGTACATGTCCAAATGGCACTCCCACGTTTCTAAGAACCGTGCTATCAGTAAGATCTCTTTGTAATCTGGAAATTGGCAATTTAGCTGATAAATGCTCGAAAATGGCGCTTGCGATACCTAGGTTGCCTTCCGCATTTTCAAAGTCGATAGGATTCACCTTGTGCGGCATAGCGGAAGAGCCTATTTCTCCTGCTTTAATTTTTTGCTTAAAATATTCCATAGAAACATACGTCCAAATATCTCGACATAAATCTATAAGAATTGAATCTATTCTTTTCAATGCGTCAAACATAGCAGCAAGATTGTCATAATGTTCTATTTGTGTAGTTGTTTGTGAGCGATCGAGATGTAGTTTGTTTTTAAGGAATTGATTAGCAAATGCTACCCAGTCATATTCTGGATAAGCAATGTGATGTGCATTGAAATTACCAGTAGCTCCACCAAATTTTGCAGAATAAGGAATGGATTTTAGTTGGCTCAATTGGATTTTCAAACGCTCACTGAATACTTTAATTTCTTTACCCAATTTTGTAGGAGAAGCAGGTTGACCATGCGTCTTAGCTAGCATAGATACATCTTTCCATTCTGTAGCATATCCGTCCAAAAGTGCAATGATTTTATCAAGTTGTGGGTAATAAGCATTTTCGAGTGCATCTTTAATAGATCTCGGAATAGCCGTGTTGTTTATATCTTGAGAAGTTAATCCAAAATGTACAAACTCCTTTAGATCGCCTAATCCCAAGGTATCCATTTCTTCTTTTATAAAATACTCAACAGCTTTTACATCATGATTGGTTACTTTTTCTATTTCTTTAATTCTTGAAGCATCCTCGCTCGAAAAATCCTTGTATATTTTGCGGAGCGTATCAAAAATAGAAGCGTTCACATCTTTGAGTTGTGGTAAAGGAAGTTCACATAGCGCAATGTAATATTCTATCTCTACTAAGACTCTATATTTAATTAGAGATTCTTCAGAAAAGTAGTCGGCTAAAGATTCACATTTGCTTCTGTATCTTCCGTCTATCGGACTGATTGCGTTTAAAGTTGTCAAAGACATGTTGTCGGTTTTTGTTAATTATTGTTTTCTACTAACGATTTATCTTAATTCGATAAGCGAGCAAATTTAACATTAAAAAGCAGACTAATCTAAAGAGAATTTATATTTTTGAATAAAGTAAGTGTGTTGGTAAGATAAATAGAACGTATGTTTGTTTTTTCTTGTCAAATTTACATTATTAATAATCGCTTAGTTAAACAAAAACATGAGTTTCATATCAGATGTGTCATTAGGATTTAGGTCGTATTATAATGCTATCTTATTTATCAAGAAGCATAATATGTGGTATTATTTTCTTATGCCTATTTTACTTTTCGTAGGAGTATATTACTTGGGGTTTGTTTTTCAAGAGATGGAGTCCGATGTGGAAATAAGTGAGGATTTTTCTATTTTTTACAGAGCCTGGCTCATGTTTGTCAAAAGCTTGTATGCCATGCTTGCAGTTTTGTTCCTGAGTTTTATGCGATATATTTTAATATTGCTTTTGTCTCCCGTCTTATCAGTGGTTTCTGAACGTGTAGAACGAATTTTGACTGGCAATAAATATAAATTCAACCTCAAACAGCTCATTAAAGATATCAAACGAACTGCCAATTTAGCAATACGGAATATCATCTGGGAAATGGGAATCGTATATGGTGTATATTGTGTAATTTGGATTTTAGTTTGGCTGTTCTCCTTGCCAGATTGGATTATGAGAGTATTTGACATGACATTTCCTGTAGTCGTAGCGTTCTATTATTATGGATTTGGGTTTATTGATTATCTAAACGAAAGGCAACGATTAACCATTCCCGAATCAGTTGTTTTTGTCCGAAAACATAGAGGTTTTGCATTGGCGTTGGGAAGTGTGTTTACTTCTATATTCGTATATTCAAATGATTATCTAAGAGACATTCGAGACGATTATAGTGGTTCTGTTATTTTCACAATTATAATTATAGGATCTATTATTTTGGCAATGATTCCGATTGTTACCATGGTTGCTGCTACGCTGGGAGTTCACGAATTGGTAGATTTAAAAAAGAACCCCTATGCTTCACGAGAAAACTTGGCAAATACTAATCCATTAGAAACAGTAGAAAATCAAAACCCCAAAGAACTGGAAAACTAGAACAAAACACCCTTACCCCAGTTTTATTTTGAAGAAACAAGCGAAAAAAGAAAAGGATTTATAAAGCGTATTTCAATATTGTTTTGATCTTACTTTTTAAATTTCAAAACAAAACGACCAAAAACATACATTTGCAGAGTTTATTACCGGATTAAGCGAATAAGTCTTGCAGGTATTATTTGTGATTGTATCTTTGCGTCAGGGGTAGTTAAATAATTGCTTTCATAAGCAATTATTTAACTACCCCTGACGCAAAGATACAATCACAAATTATAACTGCAAGACTTATTCGCTTAATCCGG
>CAMZLL010000157.1 GCA_947311505.1 uncultured Cryomorphaceae bacterium | reverse complement strand
TTGAAATAATAATAAAATCAACAGGATTAACTAAAAAAGAAATTGACAGAATCTAAAGCAAACAAATGGTAACAAACGCTAAAAAATAATAAGAGGTTTGTCGTGAAATTGTATAAGAGTATATTTGATATGAAAGAGTAATATGAATTTAGAAACCAATTCAACTAACATTCCTGTTATAAATCTGTTAAGAGGATTAGCAGCATTATCTGTTTGTTTTTTTCATTTTGTTTTTTCAACTATTGATTATATTTCAAATGATACTGTACTAGATGTTTTCTATTATGGTAAAAAAGGTGTTCAAGTTTTTTTTATTATCTCAGGTATCGTTATACCTTTATCTATGATTAAAATAAATTATACATATAAAAAAATGGGTTCTTTTATATTGAAACGTTTTGTAAGGATTGAACCTCCTTATTTATTTGCTGTAGCTTTAGGTATCTCTTTTTTGTTTTTAAGGAATTTTATTAGCGGTACGGTAGAAGTGGATTTAACACCTAGATTTAGTGATGTGCTCCTACATATAGGTTATTTAGTACCTTTTTTTGAGGATGCGAAATGGGTTAATCCTGTTTTTTGGACATTATCGGTAGAGTTTCAATATTACATTTTTTTGGCGGTTACTTTTCCTCTAGTGTTGACTGGAAAGTTGTTTGGAAGAATGTTTTTTTACAGTATAATCCTAGGCATCCCTTTTTTAGTTTCTTCATCAGCTTTTTTTGTTAGTTGGAGTGCTTTTTTTAGTTTAGGTATTTTTTATTCATTATTTATTATGAATAAAATTATGATTAGAGAATATTTTTTGGCTTCTTTTATTGCATTAATAGTCGTGTTTCTTAATCAAGGGGCTACGGATGCTTTTATTGGGGGTGGTACACTGCTAATAATTTTTTATTTTAAGAATTATTCTACTAGAATGGGAGAGTGGTTGGGTAAAATATCATATTCGTTATATTTGCTCCATAGCATTGTAGGTGCTTCTTTTATTAATTATTTGTCACACATATATAGAACGCCTTTTCAGCAAGTTCTTGTTGTGCTCGGAGGAGTGCTAGTTTCTATTGTATCTGCTTATTTATTTTGGTTGTTTATAGAAAGACCAAGTCAAAAGTTGGCAAAAGAGATTAAAATTAAATAAAATGAAAATAGTATTTCTCTATACAGAATTAGCAGGTTACACAATTACTTGTTTGACTCAAGCGGTAAAACTTTATCCTGAATTAGAGTTGCACGTTATTCGATGGCCTTTAAACAAAGAAGCTCCTTTTGATTTTAAATTTGGAGCTATCAAAGATTATGATAAATCTAAATATACCTCTTCAGAAATTATAAATTTAGTTGATGATTTAAAACCCGATTGCATAATTGCCTCTGGATGGATAGACGCAGATTATAATGTGATATGTAAAAAATACAAATCCACAATTCCTGTAATAGTTGCATTTGACAACCAATGGAAAGGTACTCTGAAACAATATCTAGGAGCGGCATTGAGTAAATGGAAGGTTAGAGACAAATTCAATGGTGCATGGGTGCCAGGAGTTCGTCAAGTGAAATTTGCAAGGAAATTAGGGTTTAAATTCTCCGAGATTGCCACAGGATTTTATTCGGCAGATACAGCTAAATTTTATCAGCTTGGAAATTCAATTTCAAAAAAAGATGCAAAGCAATTTCCCAAACGGTTTGTTTATGTAGGTCGATATTTGGAGTTGAAAGGAGTCTTAGATTTATGGAATGCTTTTATTGCATTGCAAAATGAAACACCCAACGAATGGGAGTTATGGTTAGCGGGAATAGGAGACGAATGGAATAATAGACCAAAGCATTCAAAGATTAAACATTTCGGATTTGTTCAAGCAGAAGAATTCAAAGAACTAATTGATGGAACTTCTGTATTTGTCTTGCCAAGTCATTCTGAGCAATGGGGCGTTTCACTTCACGAATTTGTTGCAGCTGGATACCCCGTAATAGTTAGCGATGCTGTAGGAGCTACCGATGCATTCTGTATAGATGGAATAAATGGCTTTGTTTTTAAAAACAGAAACGTAACCGATTTAAAAGAAAAAATGAAAAAAATGATGGATATGACAAATGATGAATATCAAGACATGAGAACTCATTCATTTAGATTATCTTTGTACACTTCTCCTCAGAAATGGGCAGAAACTTTAATGAAAATAGCAAATGGAAAGAATTAAAATTTTAGTAACCGGTGGTGCAGGTAATGTAGGAGGTGCACTGGCTAGAAAATTGGTAGAAAATAAAAAATACTTTGTCGTTATAGCAGATGATTTATCTACAGGAAGTAAAGAAAAATTACCCTCTAGCACCGAAACCAATTGGTCGTTTATTCATTGTGATGTGAATGATTATAAAAGTATAAGCGAAATTATGCTTTCCTATAAGTTTGACTATATGTTTCATTATGCCGCAATGGTAGGGGTCAAAAGAACACAAGACAATCCCGTAAGCGTTCTTAGAGATATAGACGGCATAAAACATGTCCTCAATTTAGCTAAAAGCACATCTGTAAAGCGAGTGTTCTTTTCGTCTTCATCAGAAGTTTATGGAGAGCCAGTTGAACTTCCTCAACACGAACATACCACACCGCTTAACTCTAGAGTGCCCTACGCTGTAGTCAAAAATGTGGGAGAATCTTATTTTAGGTCATTCAAAAAATCATTTGATTTAGATTTTACAATTTTTAGATTTTTTAATACCTATGGACCTAACCAAAGCAAAGATTTTGTAGTAGCTAAATTCATTTCTTTAGCATTAGCAAATAAAGATATAACCATATATGGAGACGGCACACAAACAAGAACTTTCTGCTATGTAGATGATAATGTAGAAACTTGTATTCGTATTTTTGAAGAAGCTCACGAGTTAAATGATGTCATTAATATTGGAGGTGCTATTGAAATAACAATAGTTGATTTAGCAAAGTTGATTATTAAAATCACCAAATCTCAATCCAAAATCATTCATTTAGATCCATTAGCTGATGGTGACATGACACGTAGAATGCCCGATAACAGCAAGATGCTTAAAATTCTAAACAGAGCGCTTATACCGATAGAAGAAGGAATCGAGAAAATGATTGCATCAGGAGCATTTCATTAAATATATAGGTGTAATGAGAGTCTCAAAATTAAAATATAAAGAGTTGCTCAGGGTTTTGTAAATGCTCGATAGCAAAGATGTTGACGTTTGCTGTTCTGTTTTTCCTGAGGGAAATGGTCTTTCCTCACGGAAAAGATTTTTCTTTTCAAAAAATAACCACAACAGACATTCAAAAAATAGGCGAGATTGAAGCGAAAAATACAACCTTAAATATTTACAACCTGCATTTACAATTTCTTGGGTCTATTAGAGAATTAAAAGATATACCCATCGCTATTACCATTGGTAATCTTAATCTTGGAGGAATAGATTAACATTTCTAATTTAATAACTACAAGAACACGTTGTCTCTTCCTTGTCTTTTGATGCGTATCTTTATAGTAAATAATTCAATTATGGCAAAGAAAAAAGCACTAAAGAAAATTTTTGTATTAGATACGTCTGTTATCCTACACGATCACAATTCTATTATGAATTTTGACGAGCATGATGTAGCTATTCCAATCACCGTTTTAGAAGAATTAGATAATTTCAAAATAGGAAACGACACCAAGAATTTTGCTTGTAGAGAGTTTATAAGAACCCTTGATAAGTTAAGCAAAAATCAATCTTTAGCAGAATGGGTACCCTTAAATGGAAGTGATAAAAAAGGTAAATTCAAAATCGTGATGAACAATGTCGTTACAGGTTTTGATGCAGAAGAAATATTTGGACACAATAAAAATGACCATAAAATTATCAATGCGGCATTGACCCTTAAAGAATTAGAGCCCAAACGAAAAGTAATATTAGTATCTAAGGATATCAACCTACGTCTTAAAGCAAAGTCTTTGGATTTGGCAGCAGAAGATTATGAAACAGGCAAAATAAACACAGACACCAGTGAGTTTTCAGGGCAGTTGGTAGTAGATAATGTAGCTCCAGAAATCATTCAAGAATTATATAAGCACAACGTTACCACAAATATAGATTTTCTAGGTGAACGACTTATGGATAATGGATATTACATCTTAAAAACAGATAAAAACTCTATCTTAACTTATTACAATCCGTATAAAAAGCAAATAGAACGCGTAGAAAAAGAATATGTATTTGGAATCAAACCTAAAAATGCTGAACAAACATTTGCGTTAAATGCGTTGCTGAATCCTAATATTAAGCTGGTGTCCTTGCAAGGTGTTGCTGGTACAGGAAAAACATTGTTAGCTCTTGCCAGTGCTTTAGAGCAACATAAACAATACCAACAAATAATCTTAGCACGCCCTATAATTCCCCTAAGCAATAGAGATATCGGCTTCTTGCCAGGAAGCGCTGAAGATAAAGTAAACCCGTATATGCAACCGCTCTTTGATAATCTAAACTTTATTAAAAGTCAGTTTAGTAAGAATGAAAAGAAAGGAAAAAAAATTGGAGAACTAGAGCAGGAAGGAAGGCTTAAAATTATTCCATTAGCATTTATTAGAGGAAGAAGTTTGTCCAATGTTATCTTTATTGTTGATGAAGCACAAAACCTTACTCCACACGAAGTCAAAACAATCATTACCAGAGCAGGAGAAAATACAAAAATAATCTTTACAGGAGACGTAAATCAAATTGACACCCCTTATCTCGATGAGCAAAGTAATGGGCTGAGCTACATTATAGACAAATTGAAAGGTCAAGAGTTATTTGCACACATTCTACTCCAAAAAGGAGAACGAAGTGAACTCGCCAACCTCGCCAACGACTTATTGTAATTTCTTATTTCCAGCAATGGTACTACCTACCAATATCAAGCGATTAGAAGTTTCTTCATCAAACGCTTCCAATTGATAATTGCCAAAAACATCTGTAATGGTCAGATTTGTTTGGTCGATAAGTGATTCAAAGTCATTTAAGTCAATGGCTTGAACTTTTTCGTAATATTCAGAAGTAGCCCCGTTGTCGTTTATACGAATACTTTTTACAATCTTGTTTGATTCAATTTTCCTTGTGATATCAAACGTTATACCGTCCAATTCTTTGGTCTCTTTGGCTACTAAATTGTTTTTTACAATAGTAGGATTTAAAAAATCAATAACGAAAAGACCACCAGGGTTGAGCATAGATTCTATTGCTGTTAATACCTTTAAATTGTCATGGGTGTCATCAAAATATCCAAAGCTGGTAAAAAGATTTAAAATCGCATCAAACTTTTGATCAACCAAGGGGGTTCTCATATCTTGAACACCAAACGTTAAGTTTAGATTTTTATGGATTAATTCCTTTGCTAAACCAATACTATTCGGAGACAAGTCCACACCCAATACTTGATGCCCCATCTCAGCAAGTTGTAAAGAATGTCTTCCTTTTCCACAAGCCAAATCCAATATAGTAGATGGTTGAGGCAACTTTAAATAATTCATTAAGTTATTGATGAAAAACTGAGCTTCTTTATAATCTCGATGTTGATAAAGGGTGTGATAGTAATTCGTGTCAAACCAAGTTTCAAACCATTGTTTTTGAGTATGCATTCTGTTTATTTTTTGTAAAAATAGGAGCTTTTAATATAGGACGCTTAGTTTATAAAGAATAATTATTAATTTTACATTGATGAAAAAACAAACCCTTATACTTCTGATCGTGCTAACTGCTTTGACGAGTTGTCTAAAAAAATCTAAAAACAAAAATATTCAACCCTCAAAAGATTATACGTTAATGCAGGCTAATTTGAGTAGAATAATTCCCTTAATCATTCAAGTAGCTACGAGTAGGACTGATTTCGTAAATCACTTAACCGTAGGAGGAGATACCATAAATACATGCGCATCGCTTAATTATGTAAGTGGAGATACGCTCGATATTGCTCAAGAAAATGTTAAGTTCAATATGATGTTTTCTAATTGTTATGATTTGGATGGACATCTAAAAAATGGAACGGTTAAATGCAATTTGAGTGATTATTTTATCAATGCTAACGCTACCTGCAATGTTACTTTTTATGATTTTAGCATTGAGGGGCATCAGTTAAATGGTTCTGTTTTTATTACTAAAACAGGTTTGAACGATTACCAATTGATGCTAGATAATGTTACCCAACAAATCGGAACTCGATACATCAGCTACTCAGGACAAGTAAATTATGCTTTTGTTAGAGGAGCAAATGACACTATTATTTCAGATGATATTTTATATGTCATAGACAATGGAGCATTGCTCGACAGATTTGGAAACCTAAGCAACATCAACAATCCTTCAATGGCTCGAAATCTCAATTGTTCTTGGTTTAGTTCGGGTTTGGTAGAGATAGTAGATAAAGAGAATAATACTCAAGTACTCGACTTCGGAAATGGGAGCTGTGACAACAAAGCAACCATTACATTCAACGATGAAATTACCGCATTTTCAATGGAATAGAGATGTCCTTAAACCAAATTATACCGTTTTAAGGTCTTCCAAATCTAAATTGGTAACCAATAGCCCAAAAAGCCTCAACAAATTTAATATTTTGTTGTGCCCATTCATCTTGCAATGTGGTAGTCTGAATTTTTGGCATATTTACGATACCAGCTTTGCCTTGTACCTGCACAAACAAACGTTTCCACATAAAAAACCTCAATTGAGATTTTATTGCCAAACCATAACCCGCAAGATTAAAAACATTAGGGCCTTCGTAGCTGAAGATTTCTACGTCAGTTCTTGGCAATATTACACCAGCCGAAAGACCAAGCCAATGTTCTAATTTAAACCTCTTGTCTTCAGAGCTCCAAAGAGGCGAAACATAATCAGCGTCAAATGTGATAAAATTAAAGCCGTCAGTATGCTCATATTGTACAAAGTCGTTGGCTAATTTGATGCTATCATTATTGTAAGTACCCGCATATTTCTGAGAAGCAATAGAGTCAATTGTTCCTGATATCGTTGTGTGTTGCCCATTTTGCAATACATATTTCATGTGGTCATATCCAAAGCTAATCCATAATTTGTCATTCATTTTCCATCCCAACCTTGTATTGAATTGAGGGATACTTAACTTTACAGGATTAAAATATATTTTAGCATCAAACGGCTCTGGTTTATCTTTTGCCCACACATTGTGCATCGTGAAGTCATAACCCTTTCCATGCAGCCTGATGTCACTCCTTGCAAACGCACTACGATTGTAGCCCCAATAAAAGAAAAACTCTTCCTTTTCCTTTTTTACTTTAGGTGCAGCATCTTGCCCATAAAAACTGGAAGTAGATACCGTAAGCAGTGCCAAAAACAATATAATAGTTGATTTCATTTGTTCTAATTTGTTGCAAAGATATAAAAAAGCAAAATGTAAAACTGACTAAAATCAGCGTGGCAAAAAAAAAAGCCAATTTGCTCCCCAGCAAATTGGCTTTCCACCTTACAGAAATAACTAGTTCTTATATCGAAGTGAAACCATTAGCTTCGTAAACAAGTTACATACACTATAACGCAGATATCAAAAAAAGTTACATTGTTAACTAAAATTTAACAACTATTGTATATCTAATGACTGCTTTTTTAGCTTCTTTTTGTACTATTGACGGCAATTACAACCACATGAAAATAAATTTTGAAAAAGTACGAGAAAACAAAAACGGATGGTGGATAGCACTTGATGCCCTTATGTTACTACTAATTGTAGTAAACCTAAGCTGGATGATATTTGATTTTTCATTTACAGCTAAGTTTTTTCAAAACCCCCTAAAAAACACCTCACCTTCCTTTTATTATTATTATAAAGAGACTATTCATCCAGATTTCTTATTCTACGATTTCTTTTTTGTTGTTTTTTTCTTGTTAGAGTTTTGCTTTAGATGGATTATAAGTTCTATCAAGAAAGAATTTGATTCTTGGGTAGCATTTCCCTTTGTCTATTGGTATGACTTGATGGGGTGTATTCCTTTTGGGACATTTCGTTTTCTGCGTTTATTTAGAATTATCAGCCTGATTGTGAGGTTGCAAAAACGACAAATAATTGATATATCGGACTCTTGGTGGTACAAAGGGTTCAATAGGTATTTCCAGATTTTTGTAGAAGAAGTTAGCGATAGAGTAGTAGTCAATGTCCTCAATGGAGTACAAAAAGAAATGTTATACGGAGACGAAACCATCAAGAGGGTTGTCAATGAAGCAATCATTCCAAACCAAGAACGTTTTTCTGAATGGATAGCATCAAGAGTCCAGTTTGCAATAGGAGAAACCTACAAGCAGCATCGAGAAGATTTTAAAACCTATGTAGATCAAACCGTGCAAGAAGCCGTAGATAATAATGTAGAATTGCAAAGATTAGAAATGATACCCATTTTTGGGAAACAAATTTCAAACGCTCTCTCTAGTAGTATAGCAGATATTAGTTTCTCAGTGATCGAACGTATGATGAAAGATTTGTCCGATATAAAATCACAATCTGTAGTTTACCAAGCTGTTGACATAGGTGCTAAGACGGCACTATACACATCATCAGACGCAGAAGTAGAACGAATTTCGGTAGATGTGGTCAGTCAAACAATAGAAGTGTTAAAAGAGCAAGTCAATAAAAAACATTACAACAGATGATTGATTCACGAAATGACAAAATATTAGATAATCTAATTGAGGATAAACACGTTTCTTCAAGATTTTCATTAGAATTTGATATCAAAATTTTTCGATACGCACTACTCACTTATATACTTTATGGCGTGTTTAGTCTCATTCAACTTGGAGCTTTTGTCGTTCCTTTACCTATGGTTTTTATCATCGTTCCTTTGGTAGCAGTTATTTATACCATACGCAATCAATTTGTGTATCAATCCATTCTATTAATAACAATGCCCATAGTCGTTCTCGAAGAACTTTGGATGGGGCAAAGCCCTCTTATTATACGTATTGTTTTGCTTGCAGCGATTGTATTGTGGGCAATTTGGGGCAGTTCCTTTTTATGGAAAAAACAGCTAACTAAAACACCTTTTTCAGTATTAATGGGCGTTAGTCAACTGTTTATTTTTCTTTCTTTAGTCAATAATATCGGTTATTTTAATTATTTGGGGCAGCTCATCCCATTTGTTGGAGCAGTGATATACTATGCCGCAAACAAAAACAATACACATATTATCAAAGACCTCAGAATCATTCTTTTGATACAGCTTATAGCATCCTTGTATCTGATTACACTCCTGTCAATAGGTTCTGTTTAACGTATTTAATGTTCATTCGAATTATATTCTTAAGGGCGTGCCTCTACGGGTCGGGCTATCCACTATATCTCTCGAAAGCTCCAAAAAGCTTTCGAGAGGATGCCGTTCCTATCCCTCACGCACAAAAACGGAGATTCAAGACCGTTGCCGAAATCTATATTTTGATTGTACCGCTAGGGCTAACTACAAATGGTTATAGTCAAAAAAAACATCTAAAAAAAGAAACGATTTATAAGGCGCATTTCAATGTCAGGTCGGAATTAGTAGATTAGCCTCCAATTTAGCAGGCAGTCATTATATCTCATTGTTGACCAATAGATGTCTATAGATGCACCGCCAATAAGCAAGCAAAGAAGGGGTGTAGTATGTCCAAAATTCTAACGACTAAATAAATTATTCACTTAAGACGAAAGGCTATACCAAACTAAGATGGAATCAAACAAAAAAGTCTAGCAGAATATATTATGCTAGACTTTTTTATGAATTTTATAAAGTTATTGCTTCATTATAGTCAATGCAGCATCACCAAAAACGTTTCCATTTCCATAAGGAGAACCAGAGCCATCCCATTTTTCCCACTTCTTCAACTCTATATATTGTGGGTTTTTGCCTATTTGTTCCGCTTCTAATTGAATCGCTTCAGCCTTAAATCTCGCAGAAATAACCATCGCAGAATCACCTCTAGCTTGCGCAATTTTAGCATTCGCTAGATACTCTTGTTCCTTTTGCATTTCTTTTGCAGTAAGATTTGTTTGTTTTTGAGTCTCTTTATTAATTATCTCATTAGCAATATTAGCAGGAAGATCCACATCTTTAATCTCTACATAAGACAAATCTAAATAGTTGGTAGTAAATTCGCTTCTCAAAATTTCAATAATTTCCCCTTCCAAAGCATTTCGTTTAGTACTATACACCTCCTCATAAGTATATTTACCAATTACGTTTTTTATTGCTCCTTGAGATTTATCGTCAATAAAAGTACCATAACCAACGCCCCACTTCAAATGTAAATCAGCCGACTTCCCTTTCATTACAGAATAATTAACAGCAATCTCAACCGTTATATCAGTCCCGTTTTTATCCATAACCGTTGACTTGTAATTTTTAGTTTGATTCAATACACTATACGTAATCAACTCATTCCATGGAGCTATAAAAATAGTACCTTCATTATAGGCTACCGTTGTATCTACACCATCACCATAAGGACGAA
>CAMZLL010000156.1 GCA_947311505.1 uncultured Cryomorphaceae bacterium | reverse complement strand
TTTGGTTACACTTCCAATAATCAAATGCTTTTTATTTACTTGAATGGTTTTTCCAAATTCTCTTTCTCTGAGCGGATACATAGGCTCTAATCTGTATTCTGGCATTGCAAAATAACCAAACGAATCAAATACGGTATATGTATTTGATTCGTTTGGTTATTTTGCAATGCCAGAATACAGATTAGAGCCTATGTATCCGCTCAGAGAAAGAGAATTTGGAAAAACCATTCAAGTAAATAAAAAGCATTTGATTATTGGAAGTGTAACCAAAGCTAGAGGATTATCAAGTCAGAGAGGTATAGTACATGTATATCACAAAGTTGACAATGAATGGACGTTTTCTAAGTTTTTAAATCCCGGTAATGCTACACGCAATAAAGAAGGTTTTGGTAGTGTATTAAAACTAAAGGGCAATACACTGATAATATCCTCTAACAACAGTATTGCATTTAATAAACCTGGCGATGTAATGATTTATAAATACAATAATGGAAAATGGAATTTTACGCAACGACTAGAAACGGATGCCGCTTTCAAAATGGATGGTTTTGGTTATTCGGTAGAGCTTACAAAAGATGGATTATATATAGGGGCAGGTAGAAGAGTTGTCTTTGACAAAAAAAATGATTTATACCACTATCAACGAGCAAATGTTTTTAATGGGGGAGCTGTGCATTGTTATTTAAAAAATGAAATGGGTCGTTTTGTTAAAGATACGATCATCTATTGTCCAAATAATGATAGGTTTCCAGGTTTTGCCTATTCTGTTACGGTTTCAGATAACATTATGTACGTAGGAGTACATCACGATCCTAAAGCAAATGTGTTTGTTTATAAAAAGAATTGCATTGAAAATTGGGAATTCTTCAGGTTACTAACCTCTAAAAAGCATAATTCAGTATCGTCAAAAGGCTATGCTATTGATAGCAAAGGGATGGAGCTTTTTGTAGGAGGACCGAGGGCTAATTCTACAGCATATTTTAATAGAAAAGAAAAAGGAGAAGCCTATTTTTATCGGTTCGATGAAGATACTACGGCTATAACTTTTATTGAAGAAATCCGCGAGTTAAGTTATGTTTCACCGTCTGGTTTAATCAAATATCAATCAGATCATTTTAGGGATACAATATTAACTATAAACGGATGCGATAGTATTATTGATATAAAACTCACAATCCTTAATACAGAAGAAAAAATACTTGATGAGAATGGCAAGGTAATAGATTCTTTTAAGTTGGGGCAAATGATAGCGGTCGAGAAAAGTCCTCGAAAGTTGATTGTTAAAGACACGATATTTACCAATGAATCGTTATTTAAAGTTACTTTCTATGATAATGGTAGAGTAGATGGGGATAGTATTTCAATCCAGTTAAATAACAATTGGTACATTGTTGACTATGAACTCGTAAAAAAAGCTGAGACACTAAATATAAAACTTCATGAGGGTGAAAATAAACTAATTTTCAGAGCAGAAAACTTGGGGCAAGACCCTCCAAACACATCAAGAGTTGAAATAGAATCTTATTCAGGAAACACACATGGGAAATACAATGTAAAATCAAATCTCGAAGATAGTAATATCTTTATTATCTTCTACCGCCCCGACAAGGAATGATTTGTTTTAATGTCTTTAATTCGTTTATCTTTTTTTGTAGTTCTTTTTAAATGATTTCTTCTTGATTTGAGAAGGATTAGAGTCATTATTAGTGTTAGAATAAACTCTTTTTCCTTTCTTTTTCTTGAATGTTTTAGCAGAAGATTTTTGGTGTTGTTCTGCGAGCCATTTAGGCTTTTGTGAATTTCCTCCTTTACTTTTATTTTGCGGTCCTTTTTGGACTAACAAACGTTCTATTAAATCGGGTCTATCTGCCTTATTTAGTTCTTTTCTAATGAAATCTTGATTTTCTTTTTTATACCAAAAGAAGAATTTTTTCTGTTTTTCTTTTTCTTTTTTGGATTTAGGAGTTTCATATTCTTTCAATGTATAAGGATGATAACCAGAGTAATAAATAACCGTAGCTACCGTCATAGGGGTAGGAGTGAAGTCTTGTACTTGTTCCAATTCAAAACCTAGTTCTTTGGTTTCGCAAGCTAAATCTGCCATGTCTTTTTCTTCACATCCAGGATGACTACTTATAAAATAGGGAATTAACTGTTGGTTGAGGTTGAACTTTTTATCGATTCGATCAAAACTCTTTTTAAATTCTTTGAAATGCTCAAAATTTGGTTTTCTCATTAAGCGAAGTGTGTCTGGGGCGGTATGCTCGGGAGCTACTTTGAGTCTTCCAGAAACATGGTGTTTTAACACTTGCTCTAAATATCTGTCGATACTACTGTCCGCTTTTTTGTTATACGTTTTAGTTAATAAATCATATCTGATACCACTACCTACAAAAGCTTTTTTCACCTTTGGGTGTGCATCTACTTTTTTGTAGATATTGGTCATTGCATCATGGTTGGTATCAAGATTACTACAAACCACGGGATGAATACAACTAGGCGCTACGCATCTATCACAAATATCCAAATCGATACCTTTTAACTTGTACATATTGGCGCTAGGACCACCAAGATCAGAAATATATCCTTTAAAATCAGGCATTTCAGTTACTTGATCTACTTCTTTCAAAATGGATTCTTGACTTCGACTTGCAATAAACTTTCCTTGATGCGCAGAGATGGTACAGAAACTACAACCTCCAAAACAACCTCTGTGCATGTTGATAGAGAACTTAATCATTTCATAAGCAGGAATAGGTCCTCTTTTTCTATATTTTGGATGCGGTAAACGAGTGTAGGGTAAATCAAACGAAGTGTCCATCTCCTTTTCTGTCATGGTTTTAAAAGGCGGATTTATAATTAAATTTTTCTCGCCAATACCTTGTATTATTCTTTTAGCAAATGACTTGTTAGATTCTTGCTCAATGTGTTTAAAGTTTGAAGCAAATAATTTTTTATCTGTTAAGCATTTTTCGTGGCTGTTTATTTCTAAATCAACCCAATGTTTGTTTTTAGGAATCCCATCTTCTTTATGTTTCAAATAGGCCGTTTGCTTAATCATTGTTAATTGATGAAAAGGTACACCTTTTTGTAATAAGTTTACTACTTCTCTAAGGGGCTGTTCACCCATTCCATATACCAAAAGGTCTGCTTGACTTGATTCTAAAATAGAGGGAAATAATTGGTCTGACCAATAATCATAATGCGTAACTCGTCTCAAGGATGCTTCTATACCGCCAATTAAAATTGGTATATCAGGATATAGTTTTTTTAATATTTTAGAATATTCTATAGTTGCATAATCAGGTCTAAAACCAGAAACGTTTCCGGGAGTATAGGCATCTGTTGATCTTCTTCGTTTACCAGCTGTATAATGATTTACCATTGTATCCATGCATCCTCCTGTCACTCCAAAGAATAATTTGGGTGCTCCAAATTTTTTGAAATCTCTCAAATCGTCTTTCCAGTTGGGTTGAGCAACAATCGCAACTTTTAAACCTTCGCTTTCTAAAATACGACCGATTACAGCTGTCCCAAAAGACGGGTGATCCACATAAGCATCACCAGAAATAATAACAACATCTAGTTCATCCCATCCTCTTTTTTTTACTTCCGCCATTGTTAACGGTAGCCAATCTGTTATGTCTCTTTTATTTTCCAAATTGTTTTTTAACGATTTTTTGTTATTGTCTTTTTAGTAATTCGTCAAATGTACATCTATGTATGTACATTTGATTGATTATAATAATAAATAATTGATTTTGGTGTCTCTATATTTTAAAACAAACAATCAAATCGGAAGCAGCAGTAGGTTTAAACTTTTGCATATTGACCTTTACTTTTACGTATTCTTACACTCACTACCTTATATTCAGGGCATAGAGCTTCGGTACAATGTTCATCAGAAGTAATGTTATTAATCATTATTTCGGGGAAGTGAAAGGTGGTACTAACTACACCTTCGTTTACTCCATCTGTAACAAATGCCTTGATATCTACTTTTCCTCTAGCACTTTCTATGCAAACCATGTCGCCCTCTTTTATGTTTTTGTTAGCTGCATCTATTGGATTTATCCACAGAACATCTTCTGTATGAATGTTTACATTGCCTGTTCTACGGGTCATCGCTCCACAGTTGTAATGCTCTAGGTCTCTGTTGGTGGTTAAAATCATCGGAAATTCTTTACCATGTTTTAGTATCTCTCTACTTTCAGCAAATTCGTTATAAACAAATTTTCCTTTTCCTATTTTAAAATCATCAGTATGTAGAATTTGAGTATCTGTACCGTCTTTGGCAACAGGCCATTGCTTTCCTTTTTTTCCTAATTCCTCCCATTTTACACCTGCAAAAAAGGGTACAATCTGAGAAATTTCTTCTAGCATAGTTTTGGCATCGTAGTCGGCTTGTTGGTAGCCCATTCTGTTCATTATATCTATAATTATTTGTCCATCTACTTTGCAATTTCCTTCTCGTTGTACCACTTGACGTACTGCTTGAATTCTTCTTTCTCCATTGGTAAACGTGCCCGATTTTTCTAAAAATGAAGCACCAGGTAATATTACATCAGCATATTTTGCAGTTTCTGTCATAAATAATTCTTGAACGATTACTAAATCGGTGCTGTTCAACGCTTTTATTACCTTTTGTGTATTCGGATCCGTTTGTACTACATCTTCTCCAATTATCCATATTGCTTTTAGTTTTCCATCAAGTGCAGCATCAAACATTTCAGGTATTTTAAGACCGATGTTCTTAGGAACATCTACGCCATAAAATTTATTGTAAATATTGTTAGCTTCTGCATTGGTTACATCTCTATATCCTGCACCTTGGTGAGGTTGTACTCCCATATCGGCAGATCCTTGCACGTTATTTTGTCCCCTCAAGGGATTAACACCTACGCCTTTTCTTCCAATATTTCCTGTTAGCAAAGCCAAATCTGCTATCTGCATAACTGTAAATGTACCTTGGTATTGCTCGGTTACACCCAAACCATGAAAACTCATTGCATTATTTGCAGTAGCATAAGCTATAGCAGCCTTACGAACCAAGTTTCTATCTACGCCAGATATTTTTTCTAGCGCATCAATATCGATATGCATCAGTGCATTTTTATAGTCTTCAAACCCTTCTGTTTTGTCTGCTATGAATTTTTCGTCTGCCAAACCTTCTTTTATAATGTAATGCATCATCATATTCAAAACAGCTACATTTGTACCCGGTCGCAATGCTAAATGATAGGTAGCATATTTTGCCATTTCTGTTTTTCTTGGATCTATGACTATAGTTACGTTGTCTGTTTTCATTGCAAACTGCTTCATTTTTGCACCTGTTACTGGGTGTCCAGCTGTAGGGTTTGCTCCTATTACCATTATGCAGTTCGTATGTGCTATGTCTTCTACTGAATTGGTGGCTGCTCCAGTTCCAAATGTTCTTTGCATACCCAAGGCTGTAGGCGAGTGGCAAACTCTAGCACAACCATCAATGTTATTGGTTTGAATAACTGCTCTGAAAAATTTTTGCATCAAATAATTTTCTTCATTCGTACATCTCGAAGATGAAATTCCTGCCATAGAATCTGCTCCAAATTTAGATTTGTAATCAATCATTTTTGATGTGATGAATTCATAAGCTTCTTCCCATGATACAGTTACAAACTCACCATCCTTTTTTATCATTGGTTCTCGCAAGCGATCTTCGTGATTGTAAAACTTAAAAGCATACCGCCCTTTTAAACAAGTGTGTCCTCCGTTTACTTCTGCGTCCATCGGAGCTTGAATGGATTGTATTTCTCCATTACTAGTTTTTACTTCTAAATTGCATCCTACACCACAATAGGTACATATCGTTCGTGTTTTCTTTTCATAATTGATAGATTTAGATTCAAAAACATCTGAAATAGCATCGGTTGGACAAGCCTGAGCGCAAGCTCCACAACTTACACAATCGGATTCAAAGAAAGTTTGCTCATTTCCTTTTACAATATGAGCGTCAAAACCTCTACCTGCCATACTCAATACAAATTGGCCCTGTACTTCATCGCAAGCTCGTACACAACGGTAGCAATTTATACATTTAGATAAGTTTGAAGTCATATAGGGATGACTCAAATCTTTTGCAATGTCAAAATGATTTGCTCCATCTTTTGGGTACCTAACATCTCGTAAGCCTACTGTAGCTGCCACATCTTGCAATTCACAATTTCCACTTACTTCACAAGTGAGGCAATCTAAAGGGTGGTCGGTGATTACCAATTCTATTATGTTTTTTCTAAGTTTTTGAATGTTTTCTGAATTTGGATAAATATAACTCCCTTCAGTAACTGGTGTGTGGCAAGAAGCTTGCACTTTGGTTGTACCGTTTTTTTCAAGTGCAACATCTACGCTACAGACCCTACAAGACCCGAAAGCTTCTAAATTTTCAGCATCACAAAGTGTAGGGATTATTTTTTGTCCCTCTATTCTTTTGACGAAATTCAAAATGGTTTCGCCTTGTTCAAAATCGTGTGGTGTATTGTTTATATATGCTTTCATAACGTGTTGTTGTCTAAGTCTATGTTGTGTAATAAAAAGGAATATATTGTTCCTTCTTTGCCTATGATTCTGGAGTATTTACCATCAAGTTGAGAACTTAAAATCTCTATTAATTCTAAACCAAAGGATTTATGTTCGAGATCTGGTTCTTTCCAAAAACCGTTGTCTCGATAGGTAACCTTGAAGGTGTTGGCATCATGTTCTTTTATTTTTATAGAAATTTCGCCCGCATTCACATTCGTGAATGCATGTTCTAGAGAGTTTAATATCAATTCATTGATTAATAATCCAAATGGAACAATGGTTTTTAATCCGATTTTTTTAATATTTGATTCTATTTGTATAGCAATGGAGGTCGTGGTGTCTGAAAGACTTAAAATGTCATTAGCTAAATCTTCTAAATAGGTTTTTATTTCAACTTGCGATAATTCTTTTTGTTGATAAAGTTTTTGATGAATCAAGGACATTACCAGTATTCTATTGATTGCATCCGAAAAATGCATTTTTGCTTCCTCTGTTTTTAGTTCATGCTTTTGCAGGCGTAGCAGACTGATAATAATTTGTAAATTATTTTTTACTCTATGATGGATTTCTTTTACTAGCGTTTCATTCTCTAAACTTTTAGAGGAGATTAATTTATTTTGTTTTTCAAGTTCTTTATTGGCTATCTCAAGTTTATGATTGGCTAAATCATTAAAAGTCATGTAGTGATTGAGTATGTAGGATATAATAAACAAAGCAAGGGCAACTTCGGTTGCTTGCCCAATTAGTTCGGGAGTAGTTTTTGGAGTGATGGTTATTACGTGTAGATTATGACTGAACAAAAAGAAATAGAAAACTCCAACTAAATGGAGGGTTAGAAAAACATAACCCGTTTTTTTATTGATACCAATGAAGGCAATAAAGATCGAAGTAATCATCCATATAAAATTAGCATAATGTGTTTGTTGGAGAACAGTGTTTATGGCTAATTGACTTAGTATTCCAGACCCGATTGCAGAAAACCAAAATAGTAGTTGATATTTATTGGTTAGTTTTATGTAGAATAAATTCAATAATCCAATGATAAGTGCTACAACATTTAATGCAAGTGGATTTTTATTGTCGTTCAAAAGGACAACAGTAACTACAAAACCAAAAAAAACAGTAAATATTAAAGATAGTCGCCAAGCAACAAGAAACTTCCCTTTTTCATTTAAGCTATTTAAATGGGCTGTGTTAGGAGTAAAGAAACTCATAGAATGTTTAAATTGTAAGGTGTACATATAAGAAAACTAGCCTGCCAAAAAAGGTAAATCCAAGCGAATTGAAACGTTACCATTTGGTCGTAGTCAATTTTTAAATTAATATTTGAAGTGATGACGCTCATTATTTTATAAAATCTAAATTTTCTAAGGTAAAATAATAATAGGTTCCTTTGATGTTGGCTTCTCTTTTTACGTTACCAGATAATTGCTCTGTTAAGACCTCAATTAACTCTAAACCAAAGCTTGAGTAATTAGGTGCTGGTTCAGACCAGCTACCATTATCTGAGTAGATTAATTCAAAATGATTATTCTCTAGTTGATTTATAGTGATTCTAATTAATTTTTCATCATTAATACCAAAAACTAGGTTTAAAAACTATTGTACCAGTAGGTTTGATCATAAACGAACTGGTTTCTAACTCCATAAAACATGCTTTTGGTATTAATGATGAAAAAT
>CAMZLL010000155.1 GCA_947311505.1 uncultured Cryomorphaceae bacterium | reverse complement strand
GCTTTTTTTGGTAGCTATCGTAATGAAAGTTTACATACTTACCTCTTTCAGTAGTAACTGCCTAAAAGTTTCATCAATAATAAATGGTTTTCCTGTTTTTTGATTGAGAATCACAAATGTTATTTTTGCATCACAAACAATCTTTTCGTTTTTATCATTGAATATTACTTGATTAAAAATCAAACTCGTATTTCCTATTTTTTCAATGTTTGTTTCTATTCGTATCACATCCCCAAATACTGCTGGTAATCTATAGTTGATGTTTATATTTACGATTACAAATGCAAACCCTAATTTCTCATAAGCTTCTACACTTATATTTTCGTAATGTTGCCATCTTCCTTCTTCTAAGAATTCTAAATAACGTGCGTTGTTTACGTGTTGGTAACCATCCAAATGATAACCTCTAATATCTATTTTTGTAATTGTTTTTTCAGTCATAGCATATTTATTTTCATAAAAAAAGGTACAAGATAAAATCCCGTACCTTTAGTTTTTGTGTTAAGCTTTTTTTTAAGTATCTATATTTGCATATTTAGCATTGCGTTCTATAAATGCTCTACGAGGTGGTACATCATCACCCATAAGCATAGAGAAAATTCGATCTGCCTCTGCTCCGTTATCTATAGTTATTTGCCTAAGCGTTCTGAACTCAGGATTCATAGTAGTTGACCACAATTGCTCAGCGTTCATTTCCCCAAGACCTTTATAACGTTGTATGCCTACACTTTGCTCAGTTCCAGCTCCTTTAAATTTCTGAATCAAAATATCTCGTTGATCATCATCCCAAGCATAGTCAGATTGTTTTCCTTTTTTCACTAAGTATAGAGGAGGAGTAGCAATATATAGATATCCATTTTCGATCAACTCCTTCATAAATCTAAAGAAGAACGTCATTATCAATGTTTGGATATGGCTACCATCTACATCGGCATCACACATGATGATGATTTTGTGATATCTAAGTTTCTCTAAATTCAAAGCATTTGGATCTTCCTCCGTACCAATACGAACTCCCAAAGCGGTGTATATGTTCTTAATTTCTTCGTTTTCAAAAGCCTTATGACGCATTGCTTTTTCTACATTCAAAATCTTACCTCTCAAAGGCATAATAGCTTGAAAATGTCTATCTCTTCCTTGCTTAGCAGTACCGCCCGCAGAATCTCCCTCCACTAGGTATATTTCGCTTATCGCAGGGTCTTTTGAGGCGCAATCCGAAAGCTTTCCTGGTAGTCCAGCACCGCCCATTGGGTTTTTACGCTGAACCATTTCTCTTGCTTTTCGTGCAGCATGTCTAGCCTGAGCCGCTAAGATTACTTTCTCTACGATACGTTTTGCATCAGCAGGATTTTCTTCTAAGTAGTCAGAAAGCATTTCGCTTACCGCTTGAGAAACCGGAGCGGTTACCTCCCTGTTTCCAAGTTTTGTTTTCGTTTGCCCTTCAAATTGTGGCTCTTGTACTTTTACAGATATGATAGCAGTCAATCCCTCTCGGAAATCATCCCCAGCAATATCAAATTTTAATTTATCAAGAAGTCCTGAACCTTCCGCATATTTCTTCAGCGTATTGGTCAATCCTCTTCTAAAACCAGATAAATGTGTACCACCTTCATGTGTGTTTATATTGTTTACATACGAATGTATATTCTCAGAATAAGAATTATTATACACCATTGCCACTTCTACAGGTATGCCGTTTTTCTCACTCTCAAGGCTAATTACAGTTTCTATAATTTGCTCTCTCGTTTCATCTAAAAACTCTACAAATTCAGCCAAACCTCTTTCAGACTTGAATAAATCTTCACGATATTTCCCGTCCTCATCTTTTTCTCTCTTATCGATCAGTGTTATCGTGATGCCTTTGTTAAGATAAGATAACTCTCTCAATCGAGCTGCAAGTGTATCGTAGTTGTAGGTGCGTTCCGAAAATATCTGCTCATCAGGATAAAATGTTACTATTGTACCATTTCCATTATCCGTTTTGCCAATCTCAGCTACAGGAGCCACCGCTTTACCTCTGCAATATTCTTGTTCGTAAACTATACCATCTCTATGTACAGTAGCTACCAATTTTTGAGAAAGTGCATTAACACAAGAAACACCTACACCGTGCAATCCACCAGAGACTTTATAAGAGTCTTTGTCAAATTTACCACCAGCACCAATCTTAGTCATAACTACCTCTAGGGCAGATACGCCTTCTTTTTTGTGCATCGCCACAGGAATTCCCCGTCCATTGTCACTTACATAAATACCATCTCCAGGTAGCATCTCCACGTGAATCGTATCACAATGACCAGCCAAAGCCTCATCAATAGAGTTATCTACTACCTCATATACCAAATGGTGCAATCCTCGCATCCCAACATCGCCAATGTACATCGATGGACGCATTCTTACATGTTCCATTCCTTCTAAGGCCTGGATGCTATCTGCACCGTAATCTTGTTTATTTTCTTTTTCTTCGCTCATTTATTTTTCTTTTATTCAAAGTGTAACAAAGATAGTATTATCAGCAAACTAGACCTAACCTTTTTTGTGTTTACCAACGATATTTATCAACAATTTCATGGGGCTAATTGTGAATAACATTTTTTTCTTTTTTGAGCTCAAACCTGCTATTCATTACAATCTTTTCTAAGTAAGCAAAGCAATACTAAGTCTCCGAGGCGTTCCTCACGTCACGCTCTTCGATTAAGTATTGCTAGTGCATACTTAAAAAAGGATTTTCATTACTATCAGGCGCAGTAGTAATGACGTATTGATTTTAAAATACGCTTAAAAAATAATTCATTTTTTTAATTATTGGATTACTTTATCGTAGTTAATGGTGTTGCTTTAGTTTTTGTGTTTTTTTTCAGGCGTTAATTCAAGATTATATAGCGTCTTTTCAATTTTTTTAAATTTAGGGCATCTCTAAAAACTGTTGATTTCATTTTTCTTTGATTTTTGATATCAATTTGAAATTATTATTTACTCAATAAATTTCATCTAAAAAAATATATCTACCTGCAAGTCAGCTCATTAATGTGTTGTTAGTTTAAAAAAATGCATACCTATCCCATTGCTATTGTTTCTAATTGAATTTTTCTGAACATATTGTATGTTAAATTCATTAATCCTATCACTGTTTTAGCTCTTGCAATTCCTATTTTTCTAAAGAACATAGATCCCATACTATTTTCCATAAAACCAAAGATGTGTTCCACTCGTACTCTAGTTTTTGATTTCTCTGTATTATTCTTTTTTTGTTCCTCTGTTAAGGGGTTATTTTTGAATCCTTTTTCATGAATTTTATTAATTACTTCGTATTTTTCTAATGTATCTTCTTGCCCAATATAGGCACTATCTGCATACAGTTCTTGACCTTTGTCTTTTTCGTTTAATAAATCATCTACAACTTGAGAGTCATGAACTGAAGCGTCTGTAACCTGATAATCATCTATCAATTTGCTTTTACCATCTATTTTTGCGTGATTCTTATAACCGTAATAATTTTGAAAATTTTTCTTAGTCCAACGCGCATCTATATCTTTCTGACGTTTTTTATTTGGCTTGTTATTCCACTCTTTCGGTGAGGATCCCGTTTGTTTTATATGCTTATTTTCTTCTCGTTTATTACGTTGTCGTGGAGCTTCAACAAAACTTGCGTCAATTATTTTACCTTCGTTCACAATAAGCCCTAATCGGGTCAATTCCTTTGTAAACAAATCAAAAAGTTCTTTTACGAGATCTAAATCTTTTAACTTTTCTGAAAAATTCCAAATGGTCTTGCTGTCAGGAATATCATCCGAAATGGTTAAGTCTAGAAACCGCATGAAACTCATCCTATCATTTATTTGATATTCTGCTTGGTCGTCAGACAAACCATAATATTGTTGAAGAATGCAAATTTTAAACATCAGAACATAGTCGTAAGGTGGACGTCCTCCTTTCCCTTTTGGTTCGACTCTCAGGTTTTCGGTCAATAAATTCCTAAATATCTCAAAATCAATTCCAGCATTCAATTTCTCTAACGGATCACCTAATTTACTCAACTTACTCAATCGGATATCTTGGTCGAAAAAACCATAATCTCTATGTCTTTTAAATCGCTTCATAACAATGTAAATATACTGATATTTAGCCATATAAAAAAATATAGTTAACCTTATTTAGTTTTTAGAGATGCCCTTTAGATGCATTAGCGTTTAAATACTATCCTTATGCTATAAAATAAAACATAAATACAGCAAAAGAAATAGAAGTGAAAACGCCTGTGAGGTAAAACTTGAACGATTCTTTTTGTTTGATGTTTGACCAAATAGTAAAACCGATATTTATAAGAGTTTGCAAACCAATACAAATAGCAAAATACATCACAAGCGCAAAACCTTCCCAGTCGTTTTTTGTAGCGTAATCTAGGACCACAGCATAAGCTAGAAAAATACAAAGATTTATTGCTATAGATTTAAGTATGGTTTCCATTAGTTTTCTTTTGATTTTGCGAAAGTACTCGTTTTTTTGTTTTTTGTAAGCAAGTTTTTGTTACGAAAAATCCGATATCTAAAATCTGGCTCTCAGTAAAGGGGGATATTTTAGTTTTCGAACAGGCGTTAAATTGTAGAAGTTTTTAAGTTTTTAGAAAGTCAATTTTTCAGATTCCTAAACGAAAAACAGTCAGTTTGTCAGCCTAGTTCTGTTGGCACATCATTTGACTAAGGCACATCAAATTATAAAATTATTATGCAAACTGGAACAATAAATATTCAAACGGAAAATATCTTTCCAATCATTAAAAAATTCTTGTACTCAGATACTGAAATCTTCTTACGAGAATTAGTGTCTAATGCTGTAGATGCTTCACAAAAGTTAAATACGCTATCCAAAACAGGTGAGTATAGTGGAAATGCAGATAATCTTCGAGTAGAAGTGATATTGGATGAAGCTGCTAAAACCATTACTATTAGAGATAATGGAATCGGAATGACGCAAGAAGAAATTGGGAAATATATCAATGAGATTGCATTCTCAGGAGCGCAAGAATTCGCAGATAAATATAAAGACAAAGATGCCAATGCTATGATTGGTCACTTTGGTTTAGGGTTTTACTCTGCTTTTATGGTGGCTGATAAAGTGATTATAAAAACAAAAAGTTTTAAAGAGGGAACTGAAGGTGCGTATTGGGAAAGCGATGGATCTCCAACCTTTAAGATTGGTAAAGTAGATAAAACAGATATAGGTACTGATATTATTTTGCATATAGCTGAAGATTCAGAAGAGTTTTTGAAAGAGGATAGACTGAGCAGTATATTATCTAAGTATTGCAAGTTTTTACCTGTAGAAATCAAGTTTGGTACTCGTACCGTTATGGAAGATGATCCTTCTGGAGACTTAGATGAAAATGGTAATGCTAAAAAAATCGAAAAAACAATTGATAATATAATCAATAATACGGCACCTACTTGGGTTAAGAAACCTAGCGAACTGACGGATGATGATTATAAAAACTTCTACAATGAGTTGTATCCATTTACAGAAGATCCATTGTTTCACATTCACCTAAATGTTGATTATCCCTTTAATTTAACGGGAATTTTGTACTTCCCAAAGTTGAAAAACAACGTAGAGGTTCAAAAAAATAAAATTCAGTTGTATAGCAATCAAGTTTATATCACTGATTCTGTAGAGAATATTGTTCCTGAATTTTTGACCCTATTACATGGGGTGATTGATTCTCCTGATATTCCGCTTAATGTGTCTCGTTCGTATCTTCAAGCAGATAGCAATGTTAAGAAAATATCGAATCATATCAATAAAAAAGTAGCGGATAAGCTGCATAAAATGTTTAAAGAGGATAGGGCAGATTTTGAATCCAAATGGGATGATATTCAGATCTTCATGCATTATGGTATGTTGTCTGATGATAAATTCTACGACCGAGCAGAGAAGTTTACGTTGCTCAAAACCACAGAAGGAAAGTATTATACTTTTGAAGAGTTTAAAGAGAAAGTTGGTGAAACTCAAAAGGATAAAAACAACAAAGTAGTATATTTATATACGCACGATGTGGATGCGCATCATTCGTTAGTGACGAATGCTACTAATAAAGGTTATGAAGTGCTTTTAATGGATAGTCCACTTTCTAGTCATTTGATTCAAAAATTAGAAATGAAATTAGGGGTTTCATTTGCTAGAGTAGATGCAGATACTATTGATAAGTTAATAGAGAAAGATGAAGCAATACCATCTAAGTTATCAACTGAAGAGCAAGATAAAATCAAACCGGTTTTTGAAGCAAATATAAAAGGAGAGACGTTTACCGTTCAGTTTGAAAGTTTGAGCGAAAAAGATAGTCCTGTTTTAATTACGCAAAGTGAGTTTATGCGTAGAATGAAAGAACAACAAGCTCTAGGAGGAGGTGGTATGCATATGATGGGGAATATGCCTGAAATGTATAATTTGGTAGTGAATTCAAATCATCCTTTAATATCTAAAATTCTAAAAGAGGAGAGTGAAGATAAACAAAAGGAATTATCAAAGCAAGCGATTGATTTGGCAATGTTAGCAAACGGATTGCTAAAAGGAAAAGAATTGTCTGACTTTATCAATAGAAGCATAGAACTGATTGATTAATAAAAAAAACGAGAAGATAGGCGTGATTTCTTAATGGAAATTGCGCTTATCTTTTTTAGTGATTAGAGCTTTGTTGCCCTTGATGTTGAAAATCCAATCAGTACCATAGATGCTAGGGAGGTATCTTTCGTATAGTCGAAGTCTTTTTGTGGTCTTATTTTCGTCTTCATTTGGGGTGGGTTCGCCTACAAATTCATAAGAATTAATATTAGGGTGTTCTTTGATGTAGTACCTGCAAATCTCCGCAATGGTGTTCATTACTTTAAAAACTTCGCCTTTGTTGGTTAGTGCGTATTCTTCGCCATCATATTCTTCGTTGAGCACACCAAATACGATAGAAGCATGAAGTATGTTGTTTTTCTTGCGGGCAAACCGTACTTCATACTCGACCCCGGAGTCAGTAGTGAATAGGAATAGGCTTCCAGATACTATGTTTGGGTATATTATCTTATAAGGTATCATTAAGTAGTGTAAATGTAAAAAAGAAAAATTAGTTTTGTGCTAAATAAAAGAAAAACAATTAATGGGCGTGTCAATTAGTATGTATGGAATTATAGGAGCCTTGATTGGTCTGGTAATCTTTAAGGGAGGTTTCTATGGTGTGCTTATTGGTTTTTGGATTGGGCAAGGTGTAGAGCGAATGCTAAAGTCTCAAAATCAAGAAGAGGGTAGTTTTCAAGGGCGTGAGCACACTCGTCATGGTCGTTACCAATCGGGAGGTTTTCAAGGAGGGTTTCAGCAACAATATTCGCGTCAGGCTGTTCAGGAGCAGTTTTCAAAATCGTTAGTTATTCTTTCGGCTGAGGTAATGAAAGCCGATGGTAAAGTGATTAAGGCGGAATTAGATTTTGTAAAGCAATTTATGGTGCAGCAGTTTGGTCACGTTCAGGCACAGCGTTACTTGCCTGTGCTTAAATCTGCAATAGATCAACAGTCCAACATTCAACAAATTTGCGCCAATGTTTCGCAAATGATGCCTGTGCAGCAGCGTTCTATGTTGGTGCAGTATCTTTTTGGTATAGCCAAGGCAGATGGGCACGTTTCTGAATCTGAATTGCGAGTGATAGAACGTATATCTAGTTTTCTTAGAATACCTAATTATGAGTTTTCGCAATTGAAGTCTATGTTTTACAAAGACGCAGGTAATGCCTATAAAATATTAGGAATAACAAAGAGTGCTACCGATCAAGAAGTGAAGAAAGCATACCGAAAAATGGCAGTAGAACATCATCCAGATAAATTTGCTGCTTTGGGCGAAGCACATGTAAAAGGTGCAAAAGAAAAATTTCAAAAAATACAAGACGCATACGAAACCATAAAAAAAGAACGAGGAATGTAACTGATTCAAACAGTGCCTGAAGGCGATGCACTGAGCTTGCTGAAGTGCTCTCGAATGATGCCTGAGGCGGTGCACTGAGCTTGTCGAAGTGTTCTCGAAGGCGGAATCCCAAATCCCAAAACGATACCTAACAAGTTTTGCTGGCTTGTCAAAGGTGGGGCAAAGAAACATTTCCCCTTAAAAAAGCACCGAAACATATTCGTCTTAGAAAAGAACAGTTTTATCGTGTCTAAATACTTAATAAACATAAAATAGTTTTGTTTAAACGTTAAATTTTGTACTTTTATCGAAGATTATTGATTGTTTGCTTTGTTGAGGAATTAGGTAAGCCAATTTATTTATTGCAAATAGAAAATCATTAGATTTATTCTGTTGTTATAGATAGGGATAATTTAAAAATGCAAATAAAAATTTAGAAGTAAGAATGCACTTCTATTTTAATATTTATAACTTATAAGCTATGAAAAGAATACTATTTATCGTTTTTGCACTGATTACATCATTTGCACAAGCACAAGTTCCACAAGGAATCAATTATCAAGCTGTTGCACGAGATGCTTCGGATAATTTATATGTAAATCAACCCATTTCGGTTCGGTTTACCATTGGTAATACTGCTGGTATAGACCCTTTAATTAGTGGTACTTATAATTATCAAGAAATACACCCCAATGTTACCACCTCAGCAATAGGTCTGTTTAATCTGAAAATAGGAGGTGGTACTCCTACTGGAACTTCTACTTTTGGAGCAAATGATTGGCAATCAAGCCAACAGTATCTTCTCGTGGAGATTGATTTTACAGGGGGTACTAACTATGCCCCTATTGGAAGTGTAGTACCTTTTCAGTCCGTGCCTTATGCGCTATTAGCACAAGATGTAGTGAATAAAGAACTGCCACCTGGAGGAAGCATTGGCGAAGTATTATCTATCGATGGGGGAGGTAATTATTCTTGGGTATCGACAGTAGGAACAGATGATCAAGATATAGATAACCTTACGTTTAATACTTCATCCAATATATTAACAGTAGGTATAGAAAATGGGGTATCTCAAACAGTAGATTTATCTGCTTTAATGGGAACAGATAGTCAAGATATAGATAATTTAGCCTTCAATCCAACAACAAACATATTAACAGTAGGAATAGAAAGTGGAACATCTCAGACGGTTAATTTAACATCGCTTTTAGAACTTCCAACAGGAGGAAATGCAGGCGAAGTTTTATCTACCGATGGGAGTGGTAATTATTCTTGGGTATCGACAGTAGGAACAGATGATCAAAATATTAATGATTTAGGTATAATCGGGAATTTATTGACTGTAGGTATTGAAAATGGAAATTCACAATCGGTGCCGCTTACTACAAATGCTCCCGCCACTACTGCTGGAGAAGTAATGACATGGGATGGGACAAGTTGGGTTGCTCAAACGCCAACCGTTTTCTCAGAAACAATAACGTCATTAGGCTTTAATTCATCTGATACCACTATTACTTATATAGATGAAAATGGTGCTTCTACTAACATAAATTTAAAAATTGACGATGCAGATGCAGATCCAATTAACGAGTTAATTACGAGTTTTGTTTTTACTCCAACTAATAATAATTTAACGATTTCAGAAGGGACAAATTCATGGCCTGTTGACTTATCTTCATTAAACAATTCTGACGCTGATTGGTATAAAGTTACGACTACTACCCCTCCTTCTTTAATTACCGATGCTATTTATACGCAAGGTAAGGTTGGTATAGGAACGCCTATTACTTTGACACCTCCTGAAAAGTTGACATTGCAAGATGGGAATATTCATATTCAGAGATATGATTCTCAAGATTTGAAATTGTCTTTTGATGCGGATAATAATGGAATTAATTGGGCTTTAGGTGTGGAGGATTCTAATGATGGAGATTTTAAAATAGCTTCTACTAATAATTTAGCGAGCTCAACAAGAATGACTATTTTGTCTAGTGGTAATGTTGGTATTGGTACATCAACCCCCTCTACCATGTTAGAGGTAGCTGGAAAAACTACGACTAATCAGTTGGTGGTCGAAGATAATGGATTATCAACAACCAATTATGTACTCGCAAATAGTGGAAATGGTTATGCTGTTTGGGCAAATCCGGATACGTTAGGTTCTGGTGGAGGAAGTTGGAGCTTAGGTGGAAACAATGCAGGCCCAAATGATTTTTTAGGAACAACGAATCCGCAACCGTTATCAATAAAGGTTAATAATTATGAAAAATTAAGATTAGAAACCAATGGGGTTTTAAGTGTACTTAATACTAGTAATTCCGTTTTTATAGGAGAGGATGTTGCAATAGCTCATACAACACAAGGGAATAATACAGCAGTAGGATGTTTTGCGTTGCAAGATTTACTAAGCGGAAATAATAATTCAGCGTTGGGTCTCTTTGCTTTAAAGAATAATACCAACGGAAGTGCGAATGTAGCAATAGGTGTACAAGCTCTTCAAGCAAATACAACGGGAGATTCGACAGTAGCTGTAGGTTACAAATCTGGTCTTGCAAATACATTAGGCGCAAACAATACTTTTATTGGGAGTTTAGCTAATGCGGGAGGGGCTAATTCTGCGAGCTTAACGAACGCCACAGCCATAGGAGCAAATGCCATAGTCTCTCAAGATAATAGCTTGGTGCTAGGTAATGGAGCTAATGTCGGTATTGGAACTTCTACGCCTAATAAGTTAGGGGATTTGAGAGCTCTCACAATTTCCTCTTCTGAAACTTATAGTGGAAATAAAACAGTAGCGCT
This sequence comes from uncultured Cryomorphaceae bacterium, assembly GCA_947311505.1. GTDB lineage: Bacteria > Bacteroidota > Bacteroidia > Flavobacteriales_D > Parvicellaceae > Parvicella. The sequence continues at coordinate 11,864 of CAMZLL010000155.1, read as the reverse complement.
AGAGTTGCAAGGGTCTGCAAATTCAGGTAGTTTCGAATATGCTAAGATTCGTTTTATACACGCATCTAATACTGTTGAGTCAGCTAGAATCAGTGTAAAATCAAGTGCTTCTAATGTTACGTACGGTCAATTAGCTTTTAGCACTCTTGATGCAGGAGGGGTTAATGAGAGAATGATAATTAAGGAAAATGGTAATGTCGGTATCGGAACTTCTACGCCAATTGAAAAATTAGAAGTCGTTGGAAATATTATCGCATCTGGTACCATTATACCTTCTGATATTAGGTATAAAAAGGATATTTCAACTTTAGAGTCAGCCTTAGAAAATGTCCTTAAATTAAGGGGGGTTCATTATGAAATGAAAGAAGAATATAAAGACAAAGGTTTTGGAAATGGAACACAGGTAGGTGTTATTGCACAGGAGGTTGAAAAAGTATATCCAGAATTGGTTGTAACACATTCGGACGGTTTCAAAGGTGTCGATTATAGTAAATTCACTCCTATATTAATTGAAGCTATTAAAGAACAACAAGAAATGATTCTAGAACTCAAAAAAGAAATCGAAGAATTAAAAAAGAATAAATAATATTCTTAAACCATGAAATTCTCAACACTCATATCATTCCTATTGCTCAGTGTATTCACATACGCACAGTTTGAGCAAACCGTTATCGGTAGTCAAGGAGGGCAAGAAACTGTATCTGGTTATACCATCAGCTATACTGTGGGCGAAGCTGTTGTTGTTACTTTGCCGAGCAATACGCTTGGTGGCAACTACCTTACGCAAGGCTTTCAGCAACCAAAAACCTTATTAGATGCCAATCAGATAGATACTATAGTGTATATAGCAGGTGCCAGTTGCTTTGGAGTAGCAGACGGTATGCTTGTGTTAGACAGCATTATCGGTTGCGATACAGATTATGATGTGACACTCACAGCGGGAGCTGATGATGCTGAAATAGAGATATCTACTCATGATACTGTTTATAACTTGTCTTCGGGTACGTACATTTTGTCTATTGAAGCAGACAACGAATTGTGTTCGGGGACATTCCTCATAGAAATAGGAGTAGCAGACGAAGATTGTGAATTGCATTTTTACAATGCTTTCTCACCAAATGAAGATGGAGTCAACGATACTTGGACGATAAGTCACGTAGCATCATTTCCCGAAAATAGCATTCAGATATTTGACCGTTGGGGTGTGCTCACATGGAAAATAGATGGGTACAACAATCAAGATAAAGTGTGGGCGGGTAGAAACTTAAAAGGTCATTCGGTACCTGATGGTACGTACTATTATTTGTTTACCACCGAACCAGGAGCAATGCTCAGAAAAGGATATGTTGAAATAACCAGATGAAAAAAATAAAACATCTCGACTTCGCTCGATGCCCTAAGTTAAAAATAGAAAACAAGAATAGAAAAATAGTGAAGTAATTAATGAAAAGATTTTTATTACATATAGTTTTGATTTTAGTGAGTTGGTCTTCTTATGCGCAGCAAGACTTTCTCAACAGTCAGTATATGTTCAATCTGTACAACATCAACCCTGCCTATACCGGAAGTAGAGATGTCGTAGCAGCCTCTCTTTCGCATCGTACACAATGGGTCGGTTTTGATGGAGCGCCTACTACTCAAGTGCTTTCTGTGCATGCACCCGTTACCAAGATGAAGATAGGCGTAGGTTTGCAATTGTTCAATGATGCCATAGGTCCCCGACAAATGAATGGATTTAACACCAGCTACGCCTACCACCTAAAAGTAGGGCAAGGAAAAATAGGGTTTGGATTGCGTGCAGGTCTGCTAAACTATACCTATCGTTGGGACAAACTAGAATACGAAGATGGAAAGGATGCCGTTATCGGAGTGGGCAATCAGTCGGGTATGAAGTTAAACTTTGATGGAGGTGTGTACTATAAAGATCGGTTGCAATATGCAGGCTTAGAAATAGCACATGTAGCCAGTATGGATTTGACTACCACCACCACCGAAATGCAACTCAGACAACAGTTGGCTTTGTTTTATGGTAGAGCCATAGAGTTAAATGACAACCTCGTGTTAAAGCTATCTGTATTGGCAAGAGGTACAGATGCATCGGGAGTTTTAGACATGAATGTAAGTGCTTTTTTCAAAAAGAAAATTTGGATAGGCGCTACCGTTCGCTCGGCAGGTGCGCTTATCTTTATGGCAGAGTATTATGTTACCAAAGCATTTAGAATAGGTTATTCGTATGATTTTTATTACAATGGATTAAAAGCAGGACAATCAGGTTCTCATGAGATTTTCATTGGTTATGATATCAATATTTTCAAATCAAAAATGTTATCCCCAAGGTATTTCTAAAAAGAAGTCAATCAAATGCAAGTGGAAGGAATAAAAGGGAACGTACAACAAACAATTAGTTTAAGATGGATAAGCATAGTTGTGCTTATGCTGTTTGCTACGGTGTTTTTTGCACAAGAGAAGAAAGGCGATAAACTTACCGAGCAACATTTATATCAAGAAGCGATACAAGCCTACGAAAAAGCATTGGAAAAGTCGCCAACAACGGCATTGTATCAAAAAGTAGGGAGGTTGTACGTCAAAACAAAACAATTTGAAAAAGGTAAAGTAGCACTTTATAAAGTCGTGGATGATCCTGCTGCCGATCCTGTAAAATATAAAGATTATGCTTTTGTGATGCTCTCTATGAACGATTGGACAGAAGCTACACGGTTTTTTCAACTCTATGCAGACCACGAAAAAAACGACCCCGATTCTGACTTGTATGTAGAAAGTTGTAAAAATATTGCGGTTTGGAAAGACGAAGAGCCTGCTTGGATTATATCTACAATTTCAGGTGTCAATACCGAAAAAGCAGAGTTTAGCCCTTTTCCTTACCTAAATGGTTTGTTGTACGTTACCAATGGTGCAGATGATTGGGTAGATTATGCTACGGAAGGCGTGATGGGGCAAACTTATTTTGATATTTATTACGCCAAGCAAAGTGGCAACGATAGGAGTTTTCAGAGTGGCGAATTGTTTCATAAAGCCATGTCGTCAGAGTATCATGATGGTCCCGTAGTGATAACCCCCAAAAAAGATGCAATATATTTTAATAGATTGGATAGAAACGGGAAGTCCGAACGTATGCATTTGTATTATGCAGAAATAAAAGAAGGTAAAATTGGAAAAATAGAAGCCTTTAATTACAATAATGACGAGTATTCCATTATGCATCCTACTTTTTCTGATGATGGAAAGATCATGTATTTCGCTTCCGACAAAGCAGGTGGAGCAGGCGGATTTGATATCTATATGTGTAAAAAATCAAGAAGATACGGATGGTCTGCACCTCGTCCTGTTCCAGGCTTGGTCAATACTTTGGGCAATGAACTGTTTCCACACGCTAAAGATGGGCAGCTTTTCTTTTCGTCAGATGGGCATTTTGGATATGGAGGTTTGGATATGTTTGTAGCCTTCGAATCCGAACAGTACAAGGTAGTAACCAACCTAAAAGCTCCATTGAACTCTGCTAAAGATGATTTTGGATTTTATGCCATTGACGACAAGTATGGATATATTAGCTCGGATAGAGAAGGTGGGCAAGGAATGGATGACATCTATTATTTTGAACATCTTGAAACCCTAAAAGTAGATGAGTTTCCGACAATGACAGGTAAGTTTCTTTTCAAAGAATTAGAAACTGCCAATGTAGAACTTGTTTTGTATGATGAAGATGGCGTAGAGATAGCACGAGTACGAACCGATGAAAGAGGTCGTTTTGAATTTAGAAACCTCGACCCCAATGGTAATTATAGCATACAGCCACTCAATGGCGACTATGACGATGGAGATATTTACATTACCAATGCGAGTGGCGAAAAACTGACTTTGATGCAAAGAGGCAGGGATAAGGTGTTTAAATTTAAACCACTTAATGCAGGAGAGGCAACTCGTCTAAAACCTATCGAAGAAGATTATCCTACGTTTTTGACATTGCCTGTAAGTGGATTTGTGTACAAGCAGCTAGAGGGAGATTTGGGAGCAAGATTAGAAGTGTTGATCTATGATGAAGATGGTGTGCTTCTTGGAAGAACATATACCGATGAAAATGGTAAATTCATATTTAAAAATTTAATTCCTGATGCCAGTTATGTTATTAAAGTTGCTACAGATGACGATATTCAGATGACTTTATTTGACAGAAAAGGCAAACAGTATGCAGATGTAACCAAACAGGAAAATGGCTCCTTCAAATTTGTACGACTAGATCCCGATGTAAGTACATTTAAGCTATTGAACGAAGAAAACGTTATCTTAGAAATACGTCAGAAAGAGAAATTTGCTTTGCCAAATATCTATTACGCAACAAATAGTGCAGAGATCAATGCAGCCTCAGCCGAACAATTGGATAAGCTGTATATATTGCTGCGAAAAAACCTCCACCTTACTGTTACTTTTGAGTCGCATACAGATAGTAGGGGTAAAGATGCTTACAATATGCGTTTGTCTGAAAAAAGATCAGATGCAGCGGTAAAGTATCTCTTGAAAAAAGGAGCAGCCAAAAGTCAGATCATAGGCGTGGGGTACGGAGAAACGAAGCTACTCAATAAATGTAAAAACGGGGTAGATTGTACAGCCGAAGAACATGCACTAAACCGTAGAACAGAAATTTCTCTTTCTGGAAAGAAAATAAGATTCTAATTCTACTATCAAATTAGGTTGGTATAATTGGCTTAATATTATCGTTTGTCTTGCGTGAGGGATAGGAACGGCATCCTTCGAAAGCTTTTTGGAGCTTTCGTAAGATATAGTGGATAGCCCGACCCGTAGGGGCACGCCCAAATGTTGCTAATCTTTGTGTTTTAATGATATTACCAATATAAAGTAGTCCAATAAAACATTTCATTGCAAGTAAGTGGAGCCATATTGTAGAAAGAGAAAATAGTCTTATGTTTAAATTTACTCGTATTTGTCGGTAGGCTAAAAAGTAATTTAGTATATTCGTGGAAGTTAATTATGGAGATAAAATGAGTAAAGCAAAAGTGCAAATAACCGAATGCCCTCGTGATGCTATGCAGGGTATTCACGAATTTATTCCTACCCAGATAAAAGCAGATTATATCAACGATTTACTAAAAGTAGGGTTTGACACGCTAGATATGGGTAGCTTTGTTTCTCCTAGAGCTATCCCGCAATTAAGAGATACTGGGGCTGTATTGGAAAAGTTAGATTTGCGTGATACCAAGTCTAAATTGTTGGTAATAACTGCCAATAAACGAGGAGCGCAAGAGGCTGTAAAATATGATGAAATTACCTATTTGGGATTTCCATTTTCGGTGTCAGCTACGTTTCAACAACGAAATATCAACTCCAGCATAGAAGATTCTATGAAGAGATTAAAAGAGGTGCAAGAGTTGTGTTTGCAACATAATAAAAAGATGGTAACCTATTTTTCAATGGCTTTTGGCAATCCCTATAACGATCCTTGGAGTGCAGAAATAGTTGCGGAGTGGGCAGAGCGCTTGGTGACAGAAGTTGGTATAGAAATTCTTTCTTTGTCAGATACCATTGGGTCATCTACACCAGATACCATTAAGTGGATCTTTAATCAAGTTATCTCAGATTTCCCAGAGTTGAAAGTAGGGGCACACTTGCATACCACACCAGATACTTGGAAAGAAAAAATAGCCGCAGCTTTTGATAGTGGATGTACCAGGTACGATAGCGCTATAAAAGGATATGGAGGTTGCCCAATGGCGAAAGATGATTTGACAGGTAATATGCCCACCGAAAAGTTACTATCGTATTTTAATACTAATAACATTAATCACGGTCTGGATGAGAACGCATTTATGCAATGTATGGAGTCTAGCAATAAAGTATTTTTATCATGAAAACAAAATTGACTACAAAAGATCGGTTGATAACAGGCGGCTTGCTGGGGGTGTTTACTTTGTCTATGTTTTTACCTGTTATGCGTTTTAGTTTTATAGACGAGATGTATGGGTATCAGGCATTTGGTGCAAATGCACTTCGGCTTATTTTTGTAGAGAATTATTTAGAATATCTATCCGTTATCTTTACCGTAGTGTCTCCCTTATTTTTGTTGATATTGATTTTTTGGACGATGCGTCCAAAGTTAAAAAAGATTCCTGTTGCTATTTTATCTGTAGCAACCTTGTTTGGTAGCTTGGTGTGGGTTTTTAAATATGGAAGTCAGTCCATCTTATTATATGGGTACTGGGTATGGCTGCTGCTGATTGTAGCTACTATTGCTGTTAGTTTTTGGAAACTGAAACAACAGAAAAATTGAAATCCTATTTTTCGCTCAATGGTTTGAAAAACTTCTTGTCTAAAATAAATTCTCCGATAGGAGGAATCACCGCTAAAAAACAAATCACATAAATACTTGTTGACCATTTGTATTTTCTGCCGGTAATGAATAGCATCACCATAAAACCTACAAAAAGAAAGCCGTGAATGTTTCCTGCGAGATTCATAATAGACTCGTTATGCCATATATATTTCATTGGCATTGCTACAAAGAATAAAACCAATGCAGAAATACCTTCGGCAAATCCTACTTTTCTTAATAATGATAATTCTGATTTCATAATTTTAACATTTCTATGCTTCAAAATTACTATAAAAAAATCAATCCCTAATAAAAGCAAGGGGATTTTGTTGTAAATTCATTTTTGCTATTATTTTAGCCTATCCAAAATACAATCATTTTTGTTTCGTTATCATTTGATGAGAATTATAGCCCTTATATTATCTGTCCTCTTTGCTTCTATACAGATGGAAGCTCAAAAAGAGAACGTTATTATTTGGAATGGGCTAGACGGTATTCAAGATCTAGAGTTGGATAAAGCGGTTTATGCTCAATTGAATAAGGAGACCCAAAAATTACATTTGAAATTGATTGCGCAAGGATATTTGGCTGCTAATGTTGATAGCGTTTTTACAATTGACTCCTTAGAATATGCAGAAGTTTTTGTTTATACTGGACCAAGGTTTTCGTTTGCCAGTCTTACTTTTGATGCAGCATCTAAACTAGCATTGGTCAACAAAAGAGGAGAGGAACGTTGGAAGGATGAGCTAAAAGCCAGTCCGCACAAAATACAAAAGTTATTGTTTGAAATTCTTACTTATTATGAAAACAATGGTTATCCGTTTGTTCGGGTGCGTATTGCTGATGTGGATTTATCTACCGCTCTGTTAAAAGGTCAAGTAATTGTAGAAAAAGGTCCCTTGGTGAATTTTTCTGAAATGAAAATAGCAGGCATTAAGAACAGCAACGAAAAGTTAATGCGTTCACTATTTGGGATTAGAGAAGGCGAATTATATAGTCAAGAACAGATCGATAAATTAGCCATTCGTATCAAGGAAATAGCCTACCTATCATTTGATAGAGAACCAGAATATGAAATTGTAAATCAGAAATGCATCGTTTATTTATATTTAAAAAAGAAAAATGCCAATTCTTTTAATGCTGTTTTAGGTATTCTTCCAAAAGATAAAGGAGTTGGCGGAGTCAATCTTACTGGAGATGTGCGGATAAAGCTTCACAATCAATTGAATAGAGGAGAATTGATAGATTTCAATTGGAGAAAACTATTACCATTAACACAAAATCTCAATACCCATTTTAATTATCCATTTTTGTTTGGGTCTGATTTTGGAATCGACACTAAATTTGATTTGTATAAAAAAGACACCTCTTACGTAGATATGAATACCTATTTGGGGTTGGAGTATTTTTGGTCGAGCAAATTAAAATTGAAGATGTTTTATAAAAACAGAACCGCCAATGTTATTTCAGTGGTAGGATTACATTTAGTAACCTCATTGCCAGATTTCGCTGATGTACGTGTCAATTTTTACGGATTGGGATTGGAGTTGAATTCCTTGGATTATAAAAACAACCCAACCAAAGGGTGGTATTTGGATTTGGAAGGGAGTATTGGGGGGAAAACGATTAAGAAAAACGCTTCATTAAATTCTGTTGTTTATGAAGGCGTTGATTTAATTACCAATCAGTTGTTGGTGTCGGGTAGGGTAGAGCGATTCTTTAAATTGGGAAAGAAAAGCACCATTCAACTCAAAGCCAATGGAGGAATAATAGCCAATGAAGAAGGAAGTACCGCTTTTGAAAACGAACTGTTCCGGTTAGGAGGTTTGCGAACCATTAGAGGATTTGACGAGGAGTCACTTTTTGCATCGAGTTATATCATCGCTTCTACAGAATATCGATTTATCTTGGAGCAAAATTCCAACTTATTTCTTTTTGGAGAATGGATGACCTATGAAAAACAAGTGAACCTTACCTACAGTACCGATACTCCCTATAGTTTTGGAGCGGGGATTAATTTTCAAACCAAAGCAGGTATCTTTAGTATGAGCTATGCATTAGGTTCACAGCAAAACAACCCTATCTTATTTAGATCTGCTAAAATCCATTTTGGATTTATTAATTATTTTTAGAGAAGTCCTTATGCCATTAACGTATATAAAATGGTTCAAAAAAACTACAAACGAATAGCCCGTTTAAACGTCCAAACAAGTATCTTTATCACCTAACAAATTTTTAAAGAATGAATAATTTTCGAAAGATACTCGTAAGCTTATTGCTTTTACCCTCATTTTTAATAGCGCAATTTAACACTTCTGAACTGGGGTATTTGGATCTCGTTTCGATGCATAATTCTGATGCCAACGATGTGTGGGGTTGGGCAAACGGCACGGGTAATGAATATGCAATAGTGGGATTGAATAACGGGGTTTCGGTTGTGGATGTAACCGATCCAACGAACCCTACAGAGGTGTTTTTTGAGGCGGGAATGAACTCAATTTGGAGGGATATAAAAACGTATAATGGATATGCTTATATAACTACCGAAGCGCAAAATGGCTTGTTGGTAATAGATATGAATACTTTGCCCGCAAATGCCAATTTGGCAACTAACTATTACACCGGACCAAGCGGTAATGCATGGCAATCTGCGCATAATATATTTATAGACTCTAATGGTGTGGCATATATTTTTGGAGCTAATAGAGGAAACGGAGGTACGATAATGCTCGACATTACTACCGATCCGATGAATCCTGTGGAGATAGGAATAGAAGACACCTATTATGTGCATGATGGAGTGGTTCGGAATGATACGCTGTTTCAGGCGTGTATCAACGATGGATTTTTTACCATTCATGATGTGTCTGATAAATCAAATCCTGTTTTTCTAGGGATTCACAACACACCAGGGAATTTTGCACATAATATATGGTTTAGCGACAATGGAGAATATGTATATACTACCGATGAGATTTCGAATGGATTTATAGGCGAGTATAACATTACAGATTTTAGTGCGATAACCAAAACAGACGAAATACAATCTTCTCCGGGAATGAATGTGATTCCTCACAATGCACATTATATCGATGATTATTTGGTAACCTCTTATTATAGAGATGGTGTGGTGATTCACGATGTGTCTAACAAAGGGAACATGGTGGAAGTTGGTCATTTTGATACATCTCCAAATTATAGTGGCGATGGATTTAATGGGTGTTGGGGTGTGTATCCTTGGTTGCCTTCGGGCAATATTATAAGTTCAGATATAGAGGAAGGTTTGCATGTAATAGGCGTGACGTATCAACGTGCATGTTATTTGGAGGGAACGGTTACGGAACAAGGCTCTGGAACAGCTATCAATCAAGCGAATGTAGAAATAGTGTCGAGTACCATCGTTGATAAAACCGATATTGTAGGAGGATATAAAACAGGAATTGCCAATTCGGGGTCTTATAATGTTATATATAGCCATCCTTCTTATATTTCGGATACTGTTTTTGGTGTGGCTTTGACCAATGGGGTAGTGACTGTACAAGATGTGCAATTGACAGCAGTTGTGCCTGTAATTGCAACTGTGATAGTTGCAGATGTTGCTACATCTACGGACTTGGAAAATGCAGAGGTTTTATTGTATAACGATGACTTTTCCTTCTCTGGACAAACAGATGCAAATGGTACTTTGGTTATTAATAATATAGTGCCAGGAGGTTATAATTTAGTGATTGGCGAATGGGGGTATCATACTGCGTGTCAGTATATAATGCTCAATACTACGCAAACGTATTCTGTAGATTTAACGAAGGGATACTACGATGATTTTTCATTTAATTACTTGTGGATTTCTAGTGGAGCTGCTCCAGATGGTGTTTGGGAGCGAGGAGATCCTAATGGTACGATGACTTCTGGCATGCAAGTAAACCCAGAAGATGATTTTGGAGGAGATTGTATGGGGAAAGCTTATGTGACGGGTAATTCTGTAACGAGTAGTATAGGTGCTGATGATGTAGATTTTGCGGATGCGGTTTTGACATCGCCTGTTATGGATTTATCTGGTTATTTAAGTCCAAAAGTGACGTGTAAGGTTTGGTGGCAAAACTTTGGAGGAAGTGGCTCACCTAATGATAGCCTTAATGTATATGTTTCCGATGGAGTTGCCGAAGTGCTGGCGGCTACATTTTTGAGTGGAGATTCTGATGATTCTTGGCAAGATTTATCTTTTCATATTGACCATTTCTTAACGCCAAACGCTACTATGAAAGTTATTTTCAAAACAGCAGACTGGCAAGCCAATGGAGGACACATAGTAGAAGCGGGAGTAGATGTATTTGTGGTAGAAGAATCTACAGGCGTGGGTGTGAATGAAGTTGGAGAAAAAAGATTGGCTGTGTCGGTTTACCCCAATCCGAGTAATGGAGTCGTAAACGCTACCGTTTCTGAAGATAGCAAATATCAACTTACAGATATTAATGGTAAATTGGTTTTAGAAGGCGTATTATCTAAAGGAATGAATCGATTGAAAATTTCAAATAAAGGCATGTTCTTTTTGAATGTAACTACAGATTCTAAGGTTGAGACGTTTAAGGTGGTAGTTTTGTAGCGTGGTGAAGACAGATGTAATATTATTTAGAAGAAGAATCGTAATAGGGATATAGAACTAGCGTAAGCAGATAGAATGTTTCATCCGTTAGGATAGAATGGAGCATTTTTTGGTTATTATCGTTAAATGAAGTATATTTGTACCGTATCGGTACACAAAAAAATAAAGTTATGTTAGTAATAAGTAGTAGAGAATTTAGGCAAAATCAAAAATTATACTTTGAAAAAGTAGATAAAGGAGAGCATATCATTGTTCAAAGAGGTAAAGATAAATCCTATGCTTTAACTCTTGTTACAGAAGATGATATGTACTTTAATATCGAAATGCTTAAACGCATTAAACAAAGCATTTTAGAGGTTAAAAATGGAGAAACTAAAACAGTTTCTACTTCTGAGGAAATAAAAGAATTGTTAGGTTTATGAGTTACTTATTAGAGTTTTCTAAAATTGCTTTGGAAGATATCAAAAAGCATAAAAAGTCTGGAGATAAACCGACTTTAAAGAAAATAGAAAAGTTATTGAATGAATTACGAGAACATCCAACCACAGGAACAGGGCAACCAGAATTATTGAAACATAATTTGCAAGGCTTATATTCTCGAAGAATTAACAAAAAGCACCGTTTAGTTTATTCTGTAAAAGTTGAAATAGTTACTATTTATGTTGTAAGTGCTCATTCTCATTACGGAGACAAATAATATTCCCACCACTAAATACCAACAAAATCAAACTCAATTTTTGTAGTAAAAGAAAAACGAACAAAACAACTACCTTTGTAACACGTGAGCAGATTTTTAAAAATATACCTATTAGTTGTACTTAGTGTTTTTTCGACACTCAATTTAAGTGCAAACGACACTTTTTTTTCAATTGAGCAGGGAGCCCCTGCAGGCAATTATTTGAATGTAAAAAGTTGCAG
>CAMZLL010000154.1 GCA_947311505.1 uncultured Cryomorphaceae bacterium | reverse complement strand
TAGTTCTCCTATATCTTTTTCTACAAATCAACCTTTTATATCTATTCCACAGAACATACTCCCCTCTGGAATTCTTTATCGACAAGTACAAGCAATAGATAATGTAGGAAATATTAACAATGGTTTGCCCGCTTTTTTTATTAACGATTATGGAAACCGAAACACAAATCATACAGGAGGTGGTGGAAATATAAATACCCCGACAGTCAATAAAAAAGAAAATACTAAAATAAATCCTGAAAAAAATAACAAGCAAGAACATAATCTCTCCCCAAAAAAATACGATACACAAAATAATAAAAAAAACAAAGATATACAGAAAGAGGTAAGAAGAAAAAACCTCTTAATGTATATATATAATCGCAACAATAAAACTATACAACAAAATACAGAACACTATAGTGCAACAGATAAAGCACAAAAAAATGCTGTACAGAATAATATATATGATCAATTGACACTTCCTGGATATCTTGCAAAAACATGAGCAAGTCCACAGATGATACAAAAATATCTTTGACTCCTTTCTGAACGAGCGATAGATGATGAAATAAAAAAACAACTTCATAAAATTCTACACTTCATAAAACCAGGACGACCCGCTGGGGTTATATTATTTATAACAATACTCTGTTATGATATAGAAACATATAAAAAATGGCAGAAGATACATATAAAATAAATACAAAAAATGTACTTAAAAAATTGACATTTCAAGAGTTTATATATATAATTGTATTGTGTTTTATTCTTTTAAACAAAGATACATATGAAAAAACTATTTAAACTAGTTCCTTTAGCTGCTCTTGCGGTAGTAGCTATGAGTGTTGGAGGAACAGCAGGTGCTGCCTGTCTATGAACAGGAACATCTTGTACTGAAAACACTACCGTTCAAGTAACTATTGATCCAGGTGATATCTGTATCGGCTCTACAGGATCTTTTGATTTTGGTACATACACAGTATCATCTAGTAGTCAAACAGTTGCTGGAGCATTTACAGATGAATTTTGGGTAGAAGATCTTAAAGGTGCTGATGTTGGGTATTATACTACTCTTCAGTTGGCGGCAGATCTTTCTGGACCTGGAGGTGCTACTATTCCTAGAGCTAATGTGTCAGCTAAAACAGCTACTGTAGGTTCTGCTGGTATCACTACTATGGCAGGAACTGCAAACACTCGTGTTGTTGTAGATGCTGGTATGGCTGCATATCAAACACTTGATTCTGCAAGAACATATATCAAAAGAGACACTCTTGCAAATGATGGAGTAGTAGGAAAGTATGGTGCATTACCACAGTTACAAGTAGTTATTCCTGCTTATCAAGCAGTCGGTGTCTATACTGCAACATTGGTATATACATTGTATGAAAACTAGACGTTAAATTATTAACAACTAGACATTAGAAAAACAAAAATCCTCAGCATCACGCTGGGGATTTTTTCAGAAAATTCTAAAAAATAAAGGGTAATGAATTTTATTTTTATGCACAAGCAAATTCTAGAAAATTTATACATTTTTTATATATCTACTGAGTTTTCTTCGCATATCATGCCAAATGCAATTCGCGATCTCGTTCTTTCAGTTTTTCTAGCATAGACTCTTCTCTTTTTTGCATGAAGACTTGTAATAGATAAAGAGTTATCTATATACAGATTATACAGACACATACAAGACCTGTTCGTATTGTATACTTAAATAGAACTTAATTAGTGCCTATTGCTTCGCATAGGAACTAGTTATGTGTAATCATTTTTTTAACAATTTAATGAATTGCAGAGAGATTTTTAAAATAAGGAATGGAAAATTTAATTTTTTTCTTTATTATAAGAGGGGGATAATATTGTGTTTTCTCCACTTCGTTCCGAAAACGAATTTATTTAAAAGAGAAAACTTATATACTAATTACAATTTTAATTTATAAATGGCGGTTAATATGACAAAAGAAACAAAAGACGGATACTTAATTGATTTTATTTCAGGACAAGAAATAAAAGCCACTCCCGAAGAAGTGGAGGCAGTTCAAGTTTTTGCTAAACAATTGGTTGAGGATTATAACTATCCAAAAGACCATATTCAAACAAGACCTCAATTTAGAGTTAAGGTAAGACCTTCTGATACTAAAAAAGAATATCCTGTTGATATTGCTGTTTTTCCAAACAACAAAAAACAAGAAGATGAAGTTTATATTATTGTTGAATGTAAAAAGAAAAACAGAAAAGACGGACTTACACAACTAAAAGATTATTTAAGATTTTCAAAAGCATATTTGGGAGTTTGGTTTAATGGAGATGAAAGGCTTTTTTTAAGAAAGGTTGAAAAAGACGGCAGAATTGAATTTGAAGAAATTCCAAATATCCCGAAATATAAACAGAGAGTAGAAGATATTGGAAAATTCAAAAGAAAAGATCTAAAACCAACTCATAATCTAAAAGCAACTTTTAAAGCAATTAGAAACCATTTAGCCGCTAACACTGTTGGAGCAACAAGAGATGAAGTTTTGGCTCAACAACTTATTAATCTTATTTTTTGTAAAATTTATGATGAAAGATTTACAGAACCAGATGAAATTGTAACTTTTAGAGCTGGTGTTGATGAAGAACCTAAAAAAGTTAAAGAAAGAATTTTAGACCTTTTTGATAAAGTAAAAAGAAAATACAAAGAAGTTTTAGATGAAAGCGATGTAATAAATTTAGACGCAAAATCTATCGCTTATGTTGTTGGAGAATTACAAAACTATTGTTTAATTGAAGCAGAAAGGGATATTATTGCTGATGCTTTTGAAACTTTTATCGGACACGCACTAAAAGGAGGGCAAGGGCAATTCTTTACTCCGAGAAATGTTGTAAAAATGATGGTTGATATTTTAGATCCTGACGATGAGGATTTAATTATTGACCCTGCTTGTGGTAGTGGTGGTTTTCTTATTGAAGCATTAAGGCATGTTTGGAGAAAACTTGACGCAGAAGGAGAAAAATATCACTGGAATAAAAGCAATCTTCAAGAAGAAAAAATGGAAGTTGCTTTAAATAAAATTAGAGGAATTGATAAAGATTATTTTCTTTCCAAAGTTGCTAAAGCATACATGGCAATTATCGGAGATGGTAAAAGCGGAATTTTTACAGAAGATAGTTTAGAAGTTCCTAAAAATTGGGGACAAGCAACAAGACAGAAAATTAATTTAGATAAATTCTCCGTTCTTTTAACTAATCCACCTTTTGGATCAAAAATTCCTGTTCGTGGTGAGGAAAAATTAAAGCAGTTTGAATTAGGACATAAATGGAAACTGAATAAAAAAACTGGTGAATGGGAAAAAGGAAAGTTAAAAGATAAAGAAGCTCCACAAATTCTTTTTATTGAAAGATGTTTGCAATTACTTGAAGACGGCGGAAGAATGGCTATAGTTTTACCTGATGGGATTTATGGAAACAATCAGCTCGGATATATTAGACAATATTTACTTAAAAAAGCAAGATTGGTTGCTGTAATAGATGTACCAATAGAAACTTTTATGCCAAATACATCAACAAAAACGAGTATTTTGATTTTACAAAAATTAGAAGAAGAAAAAATTCCTGATGATTATTCAGTATTTATGGCGTCTGCTGAAACCTGTGGGCATGATAGAAGAGGCAATTATAACGGTGATGATGATATTAGTAAAATTCCTGATGAATTCAAGAAGTGGGCAAAGTCAAATAAATTTAGTTTTTAATGTGAGTAAATATGGCAATTCAAGTAACAAATACAAGCATCATAGAAGTAAAGAAAAGTGATAGATTTGAACCAAGATATCATCATGTTTTTAATAAATTTGATGAATATGAAAAAACATCAAAATTTGAAATATTAAGATTTGGGGATAAAAAGATTCTTCAAAAAGTTACAGACGGGGAACATGCGGGACAAACATTTGTTGATAAAGGTATTCGTTTTGTAAAAAATTCTGCGGTAAAAGATTTTACTATAAATTTATTTGATGGATTTTTTATAACAGAAGAAAAGCATAAGCAACAAAAAAGGTCAGCATTAAAACCCTTAGATATTCTGTTTACTACAATCGGTCATCTCGGAGCAACAGCAATTGTTCCTGAAAATTTTGGCGAAGCAAATATAAATCAAAATGTTGTCAAAATTAAAATAATGCTACGCAACTTGTATTGATTTTCACAAAACAAATAGTTTAATGGGTATATTTATAGACTAACACAGATACACCCATTGAAATATTTACTTGAGGCTTCTCTCTACAACAACTTATTCATAAACATTTTCT
>CAMZLL010000153.1 GCA_947311505.1 uncultured Cryomorphaceae bacterium | reverse complement strand
CTATGATAAGTAACGCCAAAAGATTATTGTTAGATGTGCATCATAGAATTGATGATGATTTTTTACAAAATTACTTAAATGAATTCTGTTTTAAAGTAAATCGAAGGTATTTTACTTGTATCTTTGATAGACTGTTAATTGCTTGTGTTTCTTTTAGATGGGATTATCTTGGGGAAACAAGCGGATAAGCATTATCTTTTAATAGTATAAATTCCTCGTGCATTGCCAAGGATTCACTCGGGTTATTTATTTTTTTAAGCACCTTGTACAAAACCTCAACCGAAAGCATTTCTAGACGGATATTACTCATCTTCTTTGCGAGGCTATATGCTTTTCTAGCGTGTTTTAAAGCTAGAGCATGCTTGCCTTTTTGCATTTCGAGTTTAGCGATTAACAAATTTGCTTTTACCACTCCTTGCATTACGCCTACAATCTCATAAATATCTAAACTTTCATAGTATAAATTTCTTACCAGTTTTTCTCTTGTCTGTTTGGTTTCAAAATCTGCTAGTTTAAATTCCGAATCTTCTATCAGAAGCCCCGAATAAGAGTCGTCAGTTAACGTGTCAAAATCTAATATTACAGAGCCTATATTCAAATACAGCCCAGCTACATTGGATCGTTTTTCTTGTCCTCTATAAATCTTCAAGGCACGTTGATAAAACTCCAGTGCTTTAACATTTTTATTTTGTTCTGAATATACATTTCCAATATTAGAATAGGCATCGGCAATATCCAATTTATTATCCATTTCCTGAGCCACATCCAAAGATTTGATGTAATAATCTAATGCTAATTCATATTTTTCTTGAGAATAATATAAAAGCCCTAGACTATTGTAGCCTAAAAATATTCCCAATTTATCGTTGAGTTTTTTATACAACTTTAAGCCCTTAGTCAACATTTCTAAACTAAGTTTATATCTTCCTTTTTCTTGATGCATTATACCTAAATTGACATAGCCTTGCGCTACTCCTTCTTTATTATCCATTTTTACAGAAGCTTCTAGGGCAAGAGTCATATAAGCTATAGCCAAGGAATCACTTCCCAGTTCATTATAGACTGCTCCAATATTATTTAAAGCTTCGGTAGCATGTGAAGCTAGGTTCAACTCTTCGTACAAATCTTTACTTGCTATAAAACTATTAATGGCAAGTTCTAATTTGTCTATATGGTAATAATATGCTCCTATATTATTGAGCACAGATGCTTCTCCGTACTTATTGCCACAAGATTTGTGCATGGCTACACTTTTTTGATAGGCAGCCAATGCTTCATCTCCCCTACCTCGAATATCAAAAGACACTCCTTGAATACTCAAGAATTTCCCATGGTAAATGGGAAGATTCTTGCTTATTGAATACGCTATACCTTGCTGTGCCAAATAATATGCGCTATCTGGCTGACTAAAAATATAGCCCTTAATGATCAATTCGCCTAAACTATTTAATCTTATGGTATCGTGATTGGAAGTACTTTCCCAAGAGGTTCGTAAAGAATCTAGATTGGTTTGAGAAAACGAAACTAACGCATACAATGAACTTACTATGATTACTAATATCTTCATAAAACTGATTTAATCTTCTCAAAAGTACGTTTTTATTTTGCGTGAGGGATAGTAGCGGCATCCTTTTTTATTTCAAAAAAGATACAGCGGATAGCCCGACCCGATAGGGGCACGCCCAAACCAACATAGATAATAACATTATAGAAACGTGATAAAACTACTTCACAACTACTCTAACGCCTGCGCTATGAGAGGTAAACTCTGGTGCGTACAGACACTGCATGGTGGTAATTCCATTGGAAAAATCGCCTTTGTGGAACACTTTCAAGTCGTACTCAAAGACGTAACTTCCTTTGCTTAGGTAATCCATAAAGAAATTGGTCGAGGCATCTTTTGTAGTTTCATAATAGCCTAATCCGTCCTGCCATTTGTACCTACTCAATACATTTACGGGTTCAAAACCTGCTGCTCGCATATCTTTTAGGTGTACATATTCTAAATCTCTATCGGTATGGATTTCTATACGAATACGCACCTTATCGCCTACTTTTAGGTCGTCTTGGTTGGCTACTGGTGTCATATATTCTCCTGTTTTGTTGAGCTGTACTTTGAACAACTGTTTCTTGATAGTCAATGGCGTTTCGTGAGGAGTAATCTTGTCCAAATCTTCAAAATATTGCCAGTAAAAACCGCCCCAAGATACACCGTCTGTTTTTCGAGTAACGGTAACTGTCCCCATTTCTGGTTTGACATCTTTCTTGCTCCAAGATTCTTTGAAATAGCCCGTTCCTGCTTCTTTGCTAGATGGTTTTACTTTCATATCTCCCAATTTCACTTCCACCACTTCATCGTTGGTCAACAACTCTGTGCCACGCATTAAGAGTGCAAAACATGCCTCAGAAGTGGCTTTGGTGGTTTTCCAATGTGTGGTTTGCTTTTGCTTGAGCAACCAAACTTTCAATTCGTTGACTGCATCGAGGTCTTTTGCTACCACGTCAAACGCCTCTATGAGTAGCGCTTGCGTTTCTATGGGTGCATTGTACCAGTAATAGCCTCCAATGTTGCTTTTGTAGTACATTCCTTTTTCTTCGTGATGGATGGCTATTTCTGCCAAAGACTTCATAATATCGTCTTGCACAGTCCCATTTGGCTCTATACGTTCTAGGAACAATGCCGTCATTGCTTCGGTCTGCAAGTTGTTGGTCAACCAAAATTCTTTTGCTTGTCCTAAGTAATAATCGTAGGCTTCTTGGGTGGCTTTGTTCATATTAAATTTGAAATAACTACGTGCATATAGGTACTGAATCTGCGTATTGCCAATATGCTTTTTCTTCATTTGCTCAGGTGTGTAATATTTTTGCAAATGTTTGTAATCCTCTACCAATTGTCCATCGAGATAGGTTATTGCTTTTCGGAGCATTTTCCATTCTTTTGGATGCGTATTAGATTTTACAACTCCCATAAAGTTGAGATGCCCCATACCTGTAACGATATGCTGTGTGATATATCTACTCGGCTTCATTCCCGGAAACCAAGCCCATCCACCGCTTGAATGTTGTTTTTCTTGTATCTTTTTGAGGGTATGTTTCAATTCTTTATTCATTCGATGCATATCGAACAACAGCCCTACCCTACGTTTGTTTTCAGATTCTGATTTGGCATTCAATACCCAAGGTGTTTCTTCTAAAAATAAAGACTTTAGTTCTTGGTTTTTTTCAAGGCTGGAAAGAAATGCGTCTTTGTTTCCTTTGCCCGCTTCTTTCCATTGGTCAAATACTTTTTTTATTTTCGGGCTAGAATTGGCAATATTACTAGCTATAGCATTGGAATAATATCTTGCAAAAGTTTGCTCGGCACATTCATACGGGTATTCCATCATATATGGGAGTGCTTGAATTGCGTACCAAGCTGGGTTGGAGGTAAACTCTAAAGTTACTCTTTCGTGCACCATAGACGTAGAGCTTCCAGCGTTGATTAATTTTTCTAATTTGAATGTTTTCGTTCCTTTTTTATTGATATACAACGGCAAAGACTCGGTTACAAGCATTCTGTTGCTCAATACGGGAAGTGTCATTTCTTCTCCATCGCTAAACGCTCCTGCTTGTGCTACTATCTTATAAGTTATGGCTTGTGCTCCCATAGGGATTTTTATTTTCCATTCTGCCACCGTACTTTGCTTGGCAGCTACAGAGAACGATTGTTGTGCATCGAGATTTGCCATTAGATGATCCATGGGTTTGTTGGTCAAGGCATCAAATAAGAACAACTGCACATTGCCCGATAAATTATCTTCTGAAATGTTTGAAATCTTCGCACTCAACGACATTTCATCTCCTTCTCTAAAGAAACGAGGAGCATTAGGCACTACCATCAAGTCTTTTTGGGTAACCATAGTTTCTACCAAAGAACCTGTTTTTAGGTCTTGGGTATGTCCAAAACTCAAAAACTTCCATTTGGTCAAGGACTCCGGCATTGTGAAACTAAAAATAACTTCGCCTTTGCTATTGGTCATCACGTGCGGTTTGAAAAAAGCAGTTTCATTAAAGTTGCTACGTGCTTTTACAGTTGATAAATCTACAGCATTGTTGCCTTCTCCAGTCTCCGATTGCTCACTTACCTCCTCCTTTTTTCTACCTACATCACCTCTATCATCACTTTTAAAAAAGCCATTACTTTCAAGAGCTACAGGAAGCGCAACTTCTTGTTCAGCAGCCATCATATCATCAGCCATCCCCTCGGATTCAGACATGATGTAGCTATCCTTAAACATCACAGCGTTATTGTTATTTCCAGACGTCACCCCTCTATTGTAACTAAAATATTGGTTTCTATTTCTACCTAAATAATAACTCGGAGAAAAACCAAACATATTAAAAGTTGGGTAATATCTATTTGGATACGAATCGTATGCATTCCAACCACCGTCAAGGCTTTGAATAGAACCTCGTTCAAATGTAGAAAAACTCTCAGAAGGTCTTCCATAGTATGAATACTTATCTCCTGATACCCAGTTGAGATACATACTAAAATAGTTACTCGCAAACTCATCCAACGAAGCATCGTACATGGCTACTAAAAGTTCAGCTGTAACTTTTTCTCCTTTTGGTCCTTTTACTTTCATCTTCCACTCTTCTGTACTTCCGGGTAGCATCTTATTTCTATAAGTAGCCAATTCTAATTGTAAATTTCTACTTTCGTAAGGAACGGTTATGCTTTGAGTAGAAATTTACAATTAGAATTGGCTACTTATAGAAATAAGATGCTACCCGGAAGTACAGAAGAGTGGAAGATGAAAGTAAAAGGACCAAAAGGAGAAAAAGTT
>CAMZLL010000152.1 GCA_947311505.1 uncultured Cryomorphaceae bacterium | reverse complement strand
GTTCTGTGATTTTTCATAAGCTGAGGTGCAAGAATTATCTGCTCTTGCAATTTCAACTTCCAAAGTGTATTTACCGCCCCTGTCTGCTCGTTTCCATTCTTTGTATTCACTGCCAAAGAATGATAAATAAAATTGTTTTTTGTAGCACTTGCTTGATAAATAATGGCATTTAACTGAGACAATTCCTGCTTTAAGCCAATCAAACGATTTAAATAATCAGGTTTTATAATATCGGATGCTGACTCCAGAAAATCATCTAGCGTCCAATACGCATCTATATTTGAATAATTTGCCATCAATTTCTCAGAAAACTTAGTAAAGTCTGACGATACTATGGTAGATTTATGAGCATTCCATTGGTAGATTATTTTTTGCAAAGCACTTCTTGTTCCAAATACTGCACATCCTTCTTTTTGTGTAAAATAAATTTGTTTATTAGTCTTGTATTTCACCCCTAATAGGTGGAGCACGTCAGGGGACTCTAATAAATAGGATACTTCTCCTAATGTTTGCATCGTAATAGTGTCTGAAATGCCAAAGCTACTCAATTTCCCCAATAAATTTGGATAACCATCAGACGCTACATAAACCAATTGCTCATGCTTTGCTCCAAACGTAACATCTATGATTTCATGACCAATCCAATCTGAAAATGAACTTAACACATCACAATTGCACCGTTGCGAAACGGTAGAAATATTGGTTAGATTATTCTGCTCAACAAAAGTAGATGCATCGGATACTGAGACTCTTTTATAGGTATGCACATCTTTGGGTAAAAATCGGTTTGAGTTCGTTGATGAAGGCACTTGACCCAGTGTATTTTTGATGAGTTGATTTTTCACTTTAGAAGTTGATAAACCTGAAATGGTGAGCGAATTTGATTTTGCAGACAAGTCAAATGTAGTCCACCTGGGCAACACTTTTCCGCTGTATATATCTTCTGACATTCTTTTGGTCAAAAACGAATTCAATAGTGTACCAATCTGAGGGGATTGGATATGAATATGCGCAAATGCGGTTTTGCTATTGGTCAAACGAAGATTGGTAAAGTCAGCTTCTGTCAATAGGCTTTTTTTGGAATCCATTTGCATAATACTTTTCTGAATTAAAGTAGCATTAGAGGAAAACAAAATCAAAGGTGTTTTTAATGCAACAAAATAGGTACTCTCCCCAAAATCACATTGCTGTACGCTTACCCCGTTTACTATTTTATTTTGTTTTAAATCTGTACTATTATTCAGTAAATTTTGCACATCAGCAAACTGCTCCTCAGAACATTGTGTAGCAATAAAAAAATCTATCTTCTCATTTTTAAACAGACCTATACTAACTGGTTTATTATCAAAAATAACACTCAAAGAAGAATAAACATTTAATGAACTATCAATTAATGCTATTGTATTTTTAAAGTTCATCAATTCAGGAACGTTCATCAATTCGCTAA
Organism: uncultured Cryomorphaceae bacterium; assembly: GCA_947311505.1. Taxonomy (GTDB): domain Bacteria; phylum Bacteroidota; class Bacteroidia; order Flavobacteriales_D; family Parvicellaceae; genus Parvicella. Next base: position 4,991 of record CAMZLL010000152.1, on the reverse strand, counting down.
ACACCAAATTGGTTTCCGTTAGATTAGTCCATACATTACCGATGTTATTACTTTCTATAACGACACTTACATCCATAGGCACAGCAACGATTGGCTCCATATTCTTTTGCGCCTCTTTGGTCAAAAACCGATATGACATAAAAAGAGATACGCCCAATATAAGTACTAATAGAACCGATAAAATTCGTTTAAACATTAAGACAATCTTTATAAAACAATACTGTAAAAATAACGAAGTAGTTGTTTTACCTCTCATTATTAAAAGGATTGTTTGCACAGTATTTTGTTTGTTACTGATTGGTAACTGACAAACTTCTCGGTTACAACTCTAATTATTCACAAATTTTCTATTACAAAACCAAACTACCTGCTATAATTGAATAGGCTCGCAATTTATTAATCTCAAAATCGGGGTGCAAATCCCCTTGCTCAACCCCTCAAAAAAATGTTGACAAATACCCGAAATACAACCACCTATTTTGTAACCTAAAAATAGAAGAACTAACAATCAATCGATTGTTTCTACACCTCAAAACTAAATAAACGAAATATCAATAAGCGAGAAATAATAATTCACAAACCAACACCAGAAACAAAAGTTTCAAAATATAATTACGTTAATACGCTCTTACATTCTTACCCTCCATATAATTCATAAAGGCTTTATTGACCACTTTATTCCCCCCAGGGGTAGGATAATTACCACTAAAATACCAATCTCCTGTATGATTTGGACATGCTTTACTAAGGTCATCTATACTTTGATAAATTATTTTAAGCCCGCAACTAAGATCTTCATGCCTGAGTAACTCTGCTATTTCATCAGATATTTCATCTTCTGTAAAAGGTGCATACACCTCTTTTACGTAGTTCTGCACTTGCTCTTTTGGCAATCCTTCTTGTGCCTTACATTTTTTATAAACGTCATCTAATACGTTCGACATTCCATTTTTCTTCAGCAAACTAACTGTTGCTTGAAATGCGATAAAATCGCCCATTTTAGCCATATCTATACCATAGCAATCGGGGTATCTAATCTGTGGAGCACTAGAAACTACCACTATAGATTTAGGCTCTAAACGATCTAGTATCCTCAGCACACTCTGACGAAGTGTTGTACCTCTAACTATAGAGTCGTCTAGTATTACAATATTGTCTTCGCCACGCTTCAATGTTCCGTAGGTAATATCATAGACATGCGCCACCATATCGTCACGAGCATCATCTTGCGTAATAAAGGTTCGCAATTTTGCGTCTTTTACCAATAGCTTGTCGATTCTTGTTCGGATTGACATGATGTCAATAATTTCTTGCTCGGATGCGTTGGGCGGTAATTCATCTAATTTTCTGATTTTCACTTTATTCAGATAATCCTCGGTAGCTTTTAGCATTCCATAATATGCTGTTTCAGCAGTATTGGGAATAAAAGAAAATACGCTGTTTTTCAAATCATAATCTATTGCCTCTAAAACTTTTGGCGTAACCAATCGTCCCAACTCCAAGCGTTCTTGGTAAATATCTTTATCCGTTCCTCTTGAAAAATAAATTCGTTCAAATGAACATTGTGCTATTTTTTCTTGCTTTCTAACCTCAACCTCAGAAGTCGTACCATCTTTAGATATGAGCAATGCTGTTCCTGGTATAACTTCCTTTATATCTTCCCATTTCAAACCAAAAGCAGTTTGAATAACTGGTCGCTCAGATGCTACCACAACATATTCATCATTTTCGTACCAAAAAGCAGGGCGAATACCACAAGGATCTCTCAATACAAAAGCATCTCCATGACCTATCAATCCTGCCATAGCATATCCTCCATCCCAATCTACAGCAGATTGTGTAAGTATATCTTGAATATTTAATTCTTCGGCTATCTTCTTGCTGATCTCTTGGTAGGAATACCCAAGTGCTTTATATTTATCAAATATTCTTTGATTTTCAACATCTAGGTAGTGCCCTATTTTTTCAAGAATAGTAACCGTATCTGATTTTTCTTTTGGATGTTGACCAATATCTACCAACAGTCCAAACAACTCATCTACGTTAGTCATGTTAAAGTTACCCGCAAGTACTAGATTTTTAGTCATCCAATTATTCTGACGCAAGAAAGGGTGGCAACTTTCAACACTGTTCTTACCAAAAGTTCCATACCGAAGATGCCCCAAAAACAACTCACCTGTAAACGCCATGTTATCTTTTAACCATGCTACGTCATTTAGTTTTTCAGGATTTGTATGTTCCAAGTTTTTAAATCGTGCATTGACATGCTCAAACAGATCTGCAATCGGTTTTTGAGCGATGCTTCTGTGCCTACTGATATATCTTTTACCCGGTTCTACATCTAATTTAATATTGGCAAGTCCAGCTCCATCTTGACCACGGTTGTGCTGTTTTTCCATTAATAAATACATTTTAGTCAATGCCCAAAATGCTGTTCCGTATTTTTCTTGGTAAAATTCGAGCGGTTTCTTCAGTCTCAGAAGAGCTATTCCGCATTCGTGTTGTATCGCATCACTCATTGCGCAAAAGTAAGAAATGTAACGGAATTAACCCCATGCTACTTATTAACAAAAGCGATTAAGAGTTAATAATTTGAGCCCTTAAAAAAAGCATAACCAACGTTATCAAGCTTAATATCTGAGGTTCTTGAAGGCGGAATTATATTTTCTTTAGGGCATCTCTAAAATAAAAAAGATTAATCTTCTTTGAAATCAATCTCAAATTCTGATCGTCTATTGAGCGAATGCTCAGATTCCGTACACATACCTGGCTCTATACAGTTGTTTACAAAATTAGTAGCCCCCAATGATTTTGTAATTATTCTTCCGCTTTTTATTCCGTTAACTATCAAAAAACGTTTTACAGTACGAGATCGCTTCCAAGACAGCGACACATTATATTTATCTCCTCCTCTACAATCTGCATAAGACTTTATATATATGATTGCTTTTGGATGCTCTTTTAACGTAGCAACGACTCTTTCCAACTGATGCGTTGCACCTTCGGTTAATTTTGATTTTTTATATTCAAAATAGATTTTATCTACATCATAACCTGCATAGTCCATTCCCATATCATTTTCTAAAGTCAAATCCAAATCACTCAAACCTCCTTCTGTAATGGTCACATCCATTGATTTTGGGTAATACCCATCTTTTTCTAGGTTCAATGTATAAGCATCTCCTTCTGCAAGATTCAAGTTAAACCTACCATTTGCATCAGTGATATCGGTGATTTTAATATTGGTCTTCTTATTAATTGCCGTAACTTTCACACCCGCTATTGGTGTGTCTTTTTTCTTATCCTTGACAATAGCAAATGTATTTTTACCAATAGGCTCTAGTTGAATATTCAAGCGCTTGGTTTCATCATAATTATCTCCTGTGTACAGATTAATCACACCTTGATGTGTGTCGGTTTGTGTTACAATTTGATAATTCCTATCTCGTTCTAAGTCAAAATGATAATTTCCTTCAGCATCGGTAAGCGTAGAAGCTATAAGATTACCGTCTTCGTCATATAACTCTACGACAACACCCACAGCAGGAGCTCCATCCTCATTGTAAACCATACCTTCTGCATAGGTTTCTGCTTTTTTGAGATAGATATCTTTGTCGTTTAATGAATTGTAGTTTTCATCTGTTACAAATACTTTCGAACCTTTTAAATCTCCATTTTCAGCGGACACTTGATAGGTTTTATCTTCTTCTAAAATAAAATCGTAGCGACCGTTTTTATCTGTAATCGCACTATAAATAAGATTACCATCTGCATCAGTAAGTTCTATTGTGGTGTTGCTAGCTGGCGAACCATCTGGCAACAAAACTACTCCTTGCGCTGTTGCCTCTGGAGTCAAATATAAATCTTTGGCTGTTGCACTATTCCAAGAATTATTTAAGATGACTTCTTCTGATACACCTTTACCTGGATAAGTTGCCACTAGGTTATAATTTCCTTGCTCCAAAGCTTCTATTTCGTAATTTCCATCCGCATCGCTAATTGCTTGCGCAACCTCTACCCCATCTTTATTATACAACCTAACACGAACATTAGCCATCGGGTTCCCATCTTCATCGAGTGTTCGCCCCTGCACCAATAAGTCGGGCTTCAATAATTTAAACATATAAATATCATCGTCTCCTGCCCCTCCATACCTATTGGACGTAAACAAACCTCTACTGGTATCTGAAGGATGAAGAACCAACCCATAATCATCGCCTACAGAATTGATAGGCTGCGCCAATAACTTAGGCGCTGAAAACGAAGTATTATTTTGTGTCGCTTTATAAATATCCAAACCTCCAAAACCTGGTCTTCCATCTGTGGCAAAATACAATACATTCTCTTTGGTAATATTTGGATACAACTCGTCTCCTTCCGTATTGATAGTCGCACCCAAGTTTATAGGTTCAGACCATTTTCCATTTTCTAAGAGCGTTGCTTTGTATAAATCACTTCCTCCGTATCCGCCCTTTCTATTGCTCGAAAAATAAATGGTTTTTCCATCTTTAGATAAACTTGGATGTCCTGCACCATCGTCTATTGATAATTTTTTAGCACTAATTCTCTCGCTAGAAACAACTTCTTTGCCTTCCACTTTGCCTTTGTACAAGCGAGGGTGTTTTCGAACATCCGGATCCCAATTATTGGTCAAATCTACTTTTGTAAAATACAATTCATTTTCGGACTGCACATATTGAAATGCTCCAATATGAAATCTTTCATTTTTGGCAAACAAATCTACTTCCGTAACTTCAAAATCAGCATTTAGATTTGCAAAATAAACAGATGATAACGGTCGCTCTGCTGTTCCATACACCAAGTCATTTACACCCTCAAAACCTTCTGACACTTCTATAGTTGGCCTTCGCTTGGAAGTATCATTTTTTAATTCTGCACAATACAAAAAACCATCGTTGTACCAAGCAGGCGCATAGGTTGCCATTCCATTATTAATCTTAGGCAGCGGTATTATTTCTTTTTTAAGCTCT
>CAMZLL010000151.1 GCA_947311505.1 uncultured Cryomorphaceae bacterium | reverse complement strand
TTTTTTTTTTTTTTATTGAAAAAGTTACGTTATAGTAATTGAAGAATAGTTCCCCTCTTCAAATTGTGACTTTTGAAATATAAAAGTTGCATTTACTACTTGAATTTAAGAATAGTATTTATTGTCAGACCACAAACAGACTATAAATATATAGCGAACATAGAAATAGCGATTATAACCTTTAGGTTATAGTCGCTATTTTTATTGGGAGATATTTGAAAGTGTAGTGCGGGGTTGAAAGGGTCTAATTTTATGAAAACTATTTTTTCATACCTTTAAGATTATGTGTACTTTTGCATCTGTGTTAAAGCATGTCGTACATATCTCATTTACCCTTTTCATAAGTGTGGGCACTTTTGCGCAAGCAAATGATAATTGCAATGCAGCTACCGTGATTTGTGCCAATCAACCTCAGTTTTCTACTAATGCCTCTGCCACAGTAGATGCTTGTGTTGGTTGTTCTGATGGAGCGTCAGCTGCTGGTAATTTTTGTTTTGATTTGAACAACACTGTTTGGTTTTCTTTTCAAACCAATGATGTCGGAGGTGATGTAGATGTGGTGATTTCTAACCTCAATTGTGACAATAGCATAGGTTTTAGTCAGGCGCTTGATGCTGTTATTAAAGACGCTCCTACTCCTTGCGATGAATCGTCTTATAGTGCTGTGTCTAATTGTGTTTCTGCTGAAAGTAACGCTTTGAATTTATCAGCTACAGGGCTGACGCCTAATACGACTTATTATGTTTTAGTGGATGGAGATTTGAGTGGGGCTGCGACTAATGCCGCTAGTTGTGGTTTTGATATCGTAATCTCTGGTGGTGGTGTGGAAATAGATATAGAAGCAGGAGACGGTGGTGCTATTTTTATAGGTGAAAGTTTTTCTTTGGCGGGAAGCGGACCTTCTAATGCTGTGTGGAGTCCGCCTTCATCCTTGTCAAGTGCTGATACTCCAGAAACCATAGCAACTCCCGATGCGACTACAACTTATTTTTATACTACACAAACGACCAATGGTTGCGTCTATCAAGATGGTGTCACGGTGGTGGTAGAAACAGAATTGTACGTCACCAATACCATTACGCCTAATGACGATGGGTATAATGATTTTTGGGAAATAGGATCTATTGAAAGTAGGTATCCAGCTTCTAAAATTACAGTCTTTGATCGATGGGGACAAGTTGTTTTTAAGGTTATTGGTTACACTTCAGAAAAAAGATGGAACGGAACCTTTAAGGGAAAGGATTTACCTTCTGGGGTATATTATTATGTCATTGATTTAAATACTTCTAGCAAAGAAGATGTATTCACAGGATATGTAACCATAATACGATGATTAAATTAAAGGCGCTTACATATTTGTCAATCTTTAGTATGTATTGTGGTACAATGTTTTTTGGGCAACAAACAACTCAATATACACAGTATGTATATAATTACTTCGCCTTTAATCCAGCTTTGGCAGGAAGTCAAGATTGTTTTAATTTCAAAATAGGGGCACGACAACAATGGTTAGGGTTAGAAGGTAAGCCCGAAACAGCTTTTGCAAGTTTTCAAACTCGTTTAAAATTCAACAAAACTAGAATAAATAGAACTAATCATGGAATAGGTGCATATATAGAAAGCGATGTTGTGGGGTATTACTCCAAGACAACCTTGAATCTAGCCTATGCATATCATTTTCCTGTAGCACGTGATGTGACAGCAAGTGTAGGCGTTTTTGCAGGTTTGCAGCAATTCAAGCTTGATGCTTCAAAGATAGTTGCCAATAATTATAATGATCCTCTTTTGGGAGCTTCAAAATCGGCTTTTTTGTTGCCGTACATTACCCCAGGTATATTTTTAAAACATGACGATTGGTTTGCAGGCTTGGCTATTCGGCAGATTGTCAGAAATAAATGGCAAAAAGTTATCGGAGATCAAGCAAGAAATAGATTTCATTGGTCAGTTGTGGGAGGAAAAAGATTCAAGTTGGGGGAGTTTAATGTTGTGCCCTCAGCAATGATTAAATGGGCGAAAACCACAAATCCAGCTCTTGATTTAAATGTGCTTTTAGAGATTAGCAAGCAATTTGAAGTGGGGTTGTCTTGGAGAAATCAAGATGCTATTGCGGCTATGGCGAAAGTAAAGTTTGCCAGATATTTCACATTGGGATATGCATTTGATTTTACCACTTCTAAGTTGAGGGTCGGTAGCGCAAACACTCATGAGTTGATAATTGGAATATCTGCTTGCGATCATAATCGCAATAGCACGTATATTTGTCCTGTATTTGAATAGGTTTGTCCTAAAAAATGAAGAGATTTCTTAAAACAAGCAACTTGTAAACATTAGGTCTCGTCTTCTTTTAGTATCTTCGTTATACAAATATGCTATTTTTTGAAACTAAATTATATACAAACGGGTAAGAGAGCTACCTTACCTAGAACATAAACACCTACAAGATGAATAAAATTTTATCATTATTTTTCCAAATATTGATTGTTTTTGGAATTTCAACCAATGCGTTTTCTCAAGTACTTCAAGAAAAGGCTGCCTGTGCTAACGGAATAGCATTTGATGTAAATATCACTTCTAATTATAGTGGGGCAAGCATAAGTTGCAACGGAAGTTGTGATGGAGAAATTACGGTAACTGTTACTGCATCTGGCGGAGGACCTTTCGGATATGAGCTTTTTGACGGAACAAACACAACGGTTCAATCTTCAAATGTTTTTTCCGGATTGTGTGCAGATAACTATAATGTAACTGTGTATGATTCTTCACAGGTTATTTTTGGTACTATTTACGAATCTTGTACCGAATTTGGAGTGATATTAAACGACCCTAATAATATAGGCGTTAATGTTCTGGGGTTTGCTGATCCAACTTGTCCAGATTCTTGCGATGGACAGATATTTACAAATATTGGAGGTGGTACGGGTGCGTTAAGTATTCTTTGGCTGGAGTCAGGTTCTACGGTGAGCAGTCCTACGGGAGTCTGTACGGGAGCTAATACTGTAGAAGTTACTGATGCCAATAACTGTTTTTTTACCAGTGTGGTATCTGTAAATGATCCAGTTGATCTTTACTTCGGTCTTACTATTCAGGACGTTACCTGTGATGGAGATGGTAATGCTGTTGCTATCTCTACTCCAAATGGGGGCAATGGAGGTCCGTATGATTTTACATGGGAACAATTGCCTGGTAATACCCTTTTGCATGGTCCTTTTAGTGGAGCTACTGATAGCGAAAATGGATTAGATGAAAATGTAAGTTATCATCTAATTCTTGCAGATGTTGATGGTTGCCCTTATGATACGACTTTCATTATTCCAGATGTGGCTCCCATGACCTTGACTGAAGGTCCTACTCAAGACGCTTCTTGTTCTACTTCTCCTGATGGCGAAATGACCATAACTATTGCAGGTGGTGATGGAAATTATGTGCAGGTAGAATGGTTTCAGGGACTTATAGGTTCTAATGTGCAACACGCTGCTGGTCCTTCTTACTTTCAGAACGACCTTCTGCCAAATACAGATTATTATGTGGTTGTTACTGACGGAAATGGATGTACCAATAGTTTTCAGTTGACGCAACTTTCTGCACCTCCTGCTTTTGTGTTTACTCTTGATAGTGTAGATGTAGATTGTAATGGAAATCAAAACGGAAGTATTAATTTAACACTCAGTGGTGGAACTCCTTTTGTCTTTCCTGCTAATCCTTATAACTATACATGGACTTCTCCTTCGGGTGGAACAGGATTAGTTCCCAATGCAGAGGATCAAACAGGGCTTTCTGGAGGTGATTATCACGTAGTTTGGGTAGATGCCAATGGCTGTACAGAATCAGCAGATATTACTGTTAACGAGCCACAACCGATTTATACAAATGGTGTCGTAACCAATGTTACTTGTTTTGATTTGACAGACGGAACCATTGACTTGACTACCGTTGGTGGAAACGGAGGCTATGCTTGGACTTGGACACAAACAGGTAACGGAAATTTAGTTAACTTCAATTCTGAAGATCAAATGGGAGGATTGGATTCGGCTAGTTATTCTGTAAATATAATTGATGCCAAAGGGTGTTCTTACGACACTACGTTGATTATCACCAAGCCGGGAGAGTTATTTTTCAATTCCGTTGTCACCCAAATGGATTGTTTTAATGATGATGACGGAAGTATAGATAATACGCCCTCTAATGGTTTTGGAGCTTATACTATAGATTGGGGAGCTCCTCTTAACGTTAACAATCAGGAGGATCAAATTGGAAATTTATCTCCAGGTAATTATTTAATTACTTTATCGGACGCTGGTTGCGATAAAGATACTACCATAACCATTAACCTGCTTACTCCGATTGTGTTGTCGCAGTCACCGACCAATATATTGTGTAACGGTGATCAAACTGGTGCTATTATACTCTCTGTTAATGGAGGTTCTGGAGCTTATGGCGTTGTTTGGACGCCTTCAAATGGAGGAATTGCGATACCAGATGATAATTTCAGCCCTAATAATTTAACTGCAGGAACTTATTCTGCGCTTGTTACTGATGCTAATGGCTGTACAGCAACTTTAGTAATTGTCCTTACGGAACCAGATCCGTTATCGCTGACTATTGGAGGTACAGATTTGACTTGTAAAGGTTTAAATGATGGAACTGTTTTTATAACTCCTTCGGGAGGACCTGTGGGAACAACATATGATTTTGATTGGAACAACGATGGAAGAGGAGATTTTGATGATACCGAAGATCTTCTTCCTCCATTAGCTGCTGGAACTTATTGTGTCAATATTAGAGATAATAATAATTGTGTATTGGCAGCTGACTCTTGTTATATCATTTCTGAGCCTGATTCTATTTATTTTCCTGGTAGTATCGCTACCAACGTATTGTGCAATGGAGGTGCTGATGGAGATATAACCATTGTTACCGTTGGTGGTACCGAAGCAGGTGCTTACGATTACTTATGGAATCCTGTACCGGGATGTTACGGTGGAGCTACTACAAATCAAAACATGGCTTATTTGTGCCCAGGGATTTATACTGTAACTGCTACAGATGATAATGGATGCACCAACGATACCACTTTTAATATTACTGAACCTGTAGCCTTCACAGCCTCTTCAAGTCACAATGATGCAGGGTGTGGATTGATGGATGGAAATATTACGGTAACACCTTCGGGTGGAACTGGAGTTCCTACTATCACCTGGGTGGTAACCAATGGAGGAACACCCATAGCTGGGAATACTAATTTTAATCCTAGTGGATTGCTTCCTGGAACTTATGATTTTACTGTGGTAGATGCAAATGGATGTACGGTTATAGGGCAAGAAATTATTATTACTCAAACACCTCCTTTGGTTAATATAGACAATGTTTCTAATCTTATTTGTAATGGAGATTGTACGCCAGGAGGAATTCAAACCACCATTTCAGGAGGGTTAGCTCCATACACCATCGCTTGGACGTATGATCAAGACGCTGCTTTTTCAGCCAATGTGGATGATATATTTAATCTCTGTGCTGGAGATTATACCATTTCTGTTACTGATGCTAATTCGTGTGCTACTATAATTGTTCAAACAATTACAGAACCAGCTCAAGTGGAAATTACGAATGTTAACATAACAAACCTTACTTGTTTTCAAGATAATAGTGGTGCTATTGATGTAACTGTTACAGGAGGAACTGTAGCAGGAAATTATACCTACTCTTGGACGGGACCAAATAGTTTTAGCAGCAGCACTGAAGATATAGCAGGTTTAGAAGAAGGAACGTATTGTTTTAACTTTACTGATGATAATGGATGTACACTAGCAAATGATTCTTGTATTATTGTTACCGAACCTACTCCCATTACAGTTACAAGCATCACTTCTACACCTGCACAATGTAATGTGCCTAACGGTAGTGCTACTGTTGTTGCCACAGGAGGAACTGTAGTAGGTGGGTATTCTTACAATTGGACGGGACTCAATTCTGGAGCCGTTGGTGTCAATGCTGCAACTACAGGTAATGTATTAATTAATGATTCTTATACTGTTATAATTACAGATGATAATGGATGTACACAAAATGCTTCTGTAGCTGTAATTCCTACCAACGGTCCAGCTGTAACAATTGATGCTACACAAGATGTTGATTGTGCAAATGCTAGCAATGGATTTATTCATACTTCGGGGAGCGGTGGTACAGGAGCTTTGACTTATTCTTGGACTGACGCTTTAGGAAATCCCTTGGTGCCTGACCCAGGTAATGTTCAAGATTTAGATAATATTCCTGGAGGAACATATATCTTAACGGTAACTGATGGTGCTCTGTGTAATACCAATGCCGTTATCAATATTTTTGAGCCTCTACCAATGACTATAAATGATAATATCATTGATGCGGTTTGTTTCGGTGGAACAGGAACTGTTGACGTTTCTGTAAACGGAGGGACGCTTGCTCCTGGAAATTCTTATAGTTATGATTGGGATAATAATGGGGTTGGAGCTTTTACAGATGCAGAAGATTTAGTTGCTACACAAGGTACTTATAATGTATTGGTTATTGATGATAATAATTGTGTATTAGCAGGTGGTTCTTATACAATAAATGAACCAACTGAAATTGTTTTAACGACTTCATCACCTACACAGTCTGCTTGTCTTCAAGCTACAGGGAGTGTTTCTGTGGTGGCGCAGTTTGGAACTCCTGGTGTTCCTCCAAATGAGTACACTTATGTTTGGACGGATGCTGGTAATACACAGGTAGGAAATACCGCTACTACACCTACTACACTTTTGGCTGGATGCTATGATGTATTAGTTACGGATGCTAATGGGTGTACTATGACTGCAACACAATGCGTTACCGATATTAACGGACCTACATTATCAGATAATTCAAATAATGTTATTTGTAATGGTGGTAACGGAGGGGCTCTTGGAGATATAGATTTGAATGTTGTTTCTGCAGTAGGAGGTGTCACTTTTAGTTGGACTGCCCTAGGTGGAAATACAATAAGCCCAAATACGACTAGTGAAGATATTAACAACTTACTTGCCGATGATTATTCGGTTGTAGCTACTGATGCAAATGGTTGTGTTAGTGGACTTTCTGTTACGATTACTGAGCCGGTAAGTATTGACATAGATGAAACCATCCAAAATATAAATTGTGCTGCTGGAAATGATGGAGCTATCAGTATTGTTGTTAATAATGCTATCATGCCTCTTACTTCTACTGTGTGGACGGGGCCTGTTGGTTATGCTGGTGCAAATACACAAGATATTTCTGGCTTGAGTTTAGTAGGTCAATATTGTGTTACTATTACAGATGCTAACGGATGTACCTATACTGAATGTTTTAATATTACTGCTCCTTCTGCATTGAGTGTTACAGCGGTACCATCACCTACGGATTGTAATAGCCCTACTGGCTTTATTAATGCTGCTGCTAATGGAGGAACACCAGGCTATACCTATACTTGGGTTGGCCCAGGGAGTCCACCTGCTGGATCTTTAGCTTCTGGTCTTGATGTAGGTAGCTATACTGTAACTGCTCAAGATGTCAATGGGTGTACAGCTACTGCTACAGCTAATATAATTACAACGAATGGACCAAGTGTCTCGGTTACTTCTACGAATAATGTGGATTGTTTTGGAGGTGCTTCAGGTGATATTTTTGTGAACACTACTTCTGGAACAACGCCATATACTTGGGATTGGGATAACCTCCCTGGAGCGAATGATCCTGAGGATAATCTTGGTGTTGCTGCTGGAACGTATGTGTTAGACGTGCTAGATGCTGCTGGTTGTACAGCGCAAGTTACAGCTACTATTACAGAGCCTGCTGCACCATTAAATATTGCAGGGTCTATTTCTAATTTAAATTGTAATAATGATGGTTCGGGAAGTATAAGTGTTAACATCACAGGAGGTACAGTAGATTATGATATTGTCTGGACAGAATCAGGTAACAATGTAAATACTGTAAATAACAACCTAACAGGTTTGGATACTCAAAGTGGACTAAATGCCTTGACTTATACTGCTACAGTAACGGATGCAAATGGTTGTGTGGTTACGGACAACTATACTTTAACAGAGCCTACTTTGTTTACAGTAGTTGCTTCTGGGAATGATCCTTCTTGTGGCAATTTGGATGGAGATTTAAGTGCAATTGCTAGTGGGGGAACGCTTGCGGGTGGTAATGCTTATTCTTATTCTTGGATCGATTTTGTGTCGGGTAACGCAACTGTTCCGGTAGCTAATGTCGCTAATATACCCACGCAAGGTCAAGGTACTTATCAGGTTACAGCTACAGATGATAATGGCTGTACAGCAATAGATCAGGTTACCATTTCAGATATTGGTGGACCTACTGTTTCAGAAACGCATACTGATATCAATTGTTTTGGAGATTTGAACGGTTCTATAGATCTTACGGTTTCAGGAAATCCAGGGTTCTTATATTCATGGACAGTTCCTGCGGGGGTTACTAATCCAGGTAATGTAGAAGATCCAAATACAGGCATAGGGGCTGGCGTTTATTCTGTTGCAGTTCAAGATGTCAATACATGTGTTACCAACCAAATCGTAACTATTGGAGGGCCTACCGCTCCTATTTCTGTGGGGGATGTTCTCACGCATTTAAATTGTAATGGTGATGCACAGGGTCAAATTGATATTACCATTGCTGGTGGTACAGGACCTTACACAGCAGTTTGGACAAGTTTATTAGGATATTCCAACACTTTGAACAACATAAATTCAACCTCTAACATTAATGGACTAAATGCTGATACCTATACATTAGATATTTCGGATGCAAATGCTTGTACATTAAATGGTACTTCGTATATCATTACCGAACCAACGGTATTGGCTATAGATCCTCCTACGATTACTGAGCCAACTTGTGGCTTATCTGACGGTACTATTTCTATCAATGTTACTGGCGGGACGGTAGCTGGCGCATACGGATATACTTGGACGGATTTAACTACAGGATTAGATATTACTCCAGCACTGCCAAACCCTCAAAATGCAGTTACGCCTATTGGAGCAGGGAATTATCAAGTCGATGTAGTAGATGATAATGGCTGTTCATTGACACAAGTGATTTCGGTTTCCAATGACAATGCTCCTGCTATCACTGATGTGATAACTTCTATTAATTGTAACGGAGGAAACAATGGCGCTATAGATATTACAGTAGGAACTTTACCTAATACCTATCTTTATGATTGGGATAATGATGGTACTGGTGATACCGATGATAGTCAAGATTTAGCAACACTTGTGGCAGGAACATATAGTGTTACCGTTTTTGAAAGTCCTACAGGTTATATTTCTACAGCATCATACACGCTTACCGAACCTACCACGTTAGATGTTGCGGATAATAATAGTAATCTTTCTTGTTTTGAAGATGGCACAGGTATTTTAGATATAACCATTAGCGGAGGGACGCTTCCATATACTACCGCTTGGGATAACCTTACTAACGTAAATGATCCAGAAGATCAAAATAATGTGGCAGCAGGAAATTATCAAGTTACCGTTACTGATGGGAACGGGTGTGTTAATATTCAAGCCTACACACTTACTCAACCAGGTCAAATTGGTATAACGGCTTTAATTACAAACAATAATTGTAATGGTGGTGCCTTTGGCGCAATAGACGTAACTGTGAATAACTTTGTCGGTACAGCTCAATACACTTGGGATACGCCTTCAAATGTTGAAGATGAAAGTTTCTTACTTGCTGGTAGTTATTTGTTTACTATTACAGATGATAATGGTTGTACTGAAGATTCTTTGTTTACCATAACAGAACCAAGTCCTATCATTTTCGATGCTACAGTGCAAGATGCCAATTGTAATTTGGCAGATGGAAATATCACTACTAATGTGAGCGGAGGAACATTGGCTGGTGGGAATAGTTATACCTACGATTGGTCAACTGGAGGTAATTCTGTTGGAGCTACTGCTGATTTATTGTTGCAAGCCGCTGGCACGTATTTGTTTACAGTAACGGACGATAACCTTTGTTCTTTTGATACACTAATTTCAATCAATAATTTAAACGCTCCCTTAATTACTTTAGATAACATTACTGATGTTACTTGTTTTGGTGATGCAAATGGTCAAATTGATATCACCCTCGCAGGAGGTACGGCTCCTTATAATACACTATGGAATCCTGGCGGAATTTCTTCTTCTGAAGATTTAACGGCTCAGGCTGGTACATACAATATACAGGTGGTAGATGCAAGTGGATGTATTTCCTCAATGAATAACTTAGTAATCGGCACTCCTGATGTAGTGGACGCTACCATTGTTTATCAAGATGCCACTTGTGGTGTTAACAACGGAACTGCTACTGCCACAGGAACAGGTGGGGACGGAAATTACACCTACTTATGGGCATCTGGAAATACGATGCAATTAGAATCTAATTTGGGAGCAGGTGTTTATACTGTACAAGTGACTGATGGTAATTCTTGTGTTGCCAATGTATCTGCAACCATTAATAATATAGGAGGTCCTACCGGTGAAACAATTATCACTAATGATGTAACATGTAATGGTGGAAATGATGGAGATGCGGATGTTACTGCTATTGGTGGTACGGGAGTTATTACTTATTTCTGGCCTCATAATAACCATGTTGGAAACACTATTGGATCATTGACAGCTGGAACTTATTTTGTAGAAATGACTGATGTAAATGGTTGTACTCGAGTAGCACAAGTCGATATCAATGAGCCAGATCCTATTGTTATTAGTTCGCAAATTACTCCTTCTACTTGTGGAAACACAGACGGAAATATTACGGTGTCTGTACTAAGTGGAGGTGTGGCACCATTAACGGTATTGTGGGCAACCGGAGAAACTACTTTTCCTATCGGTCCTGTTAGCGCAGGTACATATACTGCTGTGATTACTGATAATAATGGAACTGGTTGTTCGGTAACGGAAAATATAACCGTTACCGATATTAACGCTCCGCAAATAACTTTGACACCAAGTGCTGTAAACTGTAACGGGGATCTATCGGGATCTATCACGTCTGTTACTACTGGTGCAGTAGGTGCTATGTCCTACCAATGGGCAGATGCTACACCTGCAAACCTTGCAGGAGAAGTGAATCCAGATTTATTAAACACAGGAGCCGGCACATACACTATTACGGGTACGGATGCTGGGACAGGTTGTGTCGTGGTAGCTACTGCTACTATATCAGAGTCCGATCCATTGATATTGTCAATTCCTTCTCAAAATGATGCTAGTTGTGACATAGCGTGCGATGGTCAAGCTACTGTTATTGCTTCTGGTGGTACGTTAGCATATTCCTATTTATGGTCAAACGGGGAAACAGCTTCATTGGCTACTGCTTTATGTGTTGGCGTTAGCACTGTTACTATTACAGATGGATTGGGTTGCACTATTCAGACTTCTGTAGTAACCGATTTTACTGATGTACTCACGAGTACCGTTACTCCTGTTGATGCTGTATGTGGTCTATGCGATGGTACTGCGAATATTGTTGCTGGTGGAGGAACGGGTAATTATACGATTAATTGGTTTGACAATACTACTGGAGCTTCTCATAATGCATTATGTGCAGGAGTTTATCCAGCTACTATTATTGATAATGGAAATGGATGTAGTTTAGATCTTGATGTTACTATTAATAACATCGGAGGTCCTGATGACGAAACTATTACACAAAACGATGTAACTTGTAATGGGGGAACAGATGGGGATGCAATTGTAGTTCCATCTGGAGGAACACAACCGTACACTTATTTGTGGAGTCCATCTGGTGAAACTTCCAATACAATAACAGCAAAACCAGCAGGAACATATAATTTGACGGTTTCTGATGCAAATGGATGTATTCGAATTGTTCCTGTTACCATTAATGAGCCTGTAGGAATGAATCTTTCCTACACATCTATTGATGCCAATTGTGGAAGTTCTGATGGGTCAATTGCTATATTGGTGGCTAATGGAGTAGGAACGATTACTTATTCTTGGACAGGTCCTAGCGGATTTACAAGTATCAATCCTACAGAATCAATGCTGGAAGCCGGATTATATACGGTTACAGTAACGGATGATAACTGTACGGAGATTATTCAAGTGCCTTTGAATACATCTACTCCACCATCGTTTACTGTTGTCCCATCTGACGTATCTTGTTATGGGCTTAGTGATGGTTCTGCCACAGCAAATGGAATTAACCTTAGCTATGTTTGGCAGTCTGGTGCAACGAATTCTACCGAGCCGAACTTAACTCAAGGAACTTATTTTGTAACGGCTACTGATATCACTACAGGTTGTATTGCGGTGCAATCTACAGATGTAAACGAACCAGACTCTTTAATGTTAGGTGTGTCAAACACTATAGATCCTAAGTGTTTTGGAGATTGTAATGGAGAAATTAGTGCAGTAGTTAGTGGAGGAACATTGCCATATACTTATGGGTGGAGTTCTAGTGGAAATAGTACAGCTACGGAGCCGGGTCTTTGTGACGGTGTTACCACTTTGACAATTACTGATCCAAATGGATGTTCTGCTTCCGAAAGCTTTACACTTACTGAGCCGACCGTGTTGACTGTAACAGTTGATAACGCTGTAGCGGCAACTTGTGTAGATTCACCGGATGGAAATATCGATATTACAGTAGGAGGAGGCACACCAACGTATAGCTACAGTTGGATTACCATTCCGCCTTCTACCTTTACCAGTTTATCAGAAGATATTTCAGGGTTGTTACCTACCACTTATGAGGTTACTGTTACAGATGCTAATGGATGTACAATGATAGAAACCGCTGATGTGGATACCACTTTTATAGTCATAGCTAATGCAGGGTTAGATACCAATGTATGTAGGTATGAATGTGTTACTTTGAATGGAACGGGAATTGGTCCAGCTGGCATTTCGTTTGAGTGGAATACTGTGCCAACGGGAATAATACCAATAAGTAATGCCGATACAGCTGAGGTTTGTCCTACTGATTTAGGAATAACTCAATATACGCTTACAGTA
>CAMZLL010000150.1 GCA_947311505.1 uncultured Cryomorphaceae bacterium | reverse complement strand
TAATCCTAACATAATTATCTAAATTTTAACTTTTACAAAATTCAGATGTTTTTTTGACTATTTCAATATGTAGTTAGCCGAACGGATACCGAAATATAGCTATGGATTTATTTTTTAAAGAAATAAAAAAAACGGTTTAATAAGTGTAATTTCAATGATTATTATGTTCTCATAACGAAAACCTATGACAAATTCGGGTTAAAGTCATTGAAAAAAAATACGTTGGTAGTTAATAATTTAACACATCTATTTTATGTCTATGTAATTTAATTTTACCATCTTTTTCTAGGCTTTTTAACAATCTAGATATCACCACACGAGAAGAATTTAAATCTAAAGATATTTCTTTATGAGTAACCGATATAGAGGTATCCTTAGATATCATCACCATATCTTTTAAGTATTTCATCAAACGTTCGTCTAGTTTTTTAAAAGCCAAACTATCAATTGCCTCTAAGAACTCATTGGTTCTTGCGTGATAAGATTCAAAAACGAATTGCATCCAGCCATCATATTTTTTCATCCACTCTTTCATTTTTTGAATGGGAATCATTACTATAGTACCTTCTTTTTCAACTACTGCTCTTATTTCACTTTGCTTATCACCTAAACAACAGTTCAAAGTCATTGAGCAGGTATCTCCACGCTCAATAAAATACAGCAACAACTCATCGCCCTCTGCGTCTAGTCGAGAGATTTTAACAGCTCCATCTATTAATAAGGGCATGTATTTCAGGTTCTGCCCATACTTTATAAGCACATCTCCTTGTTTAATTACTTTTAAATGTCCCACTTCAGACATTTCTTGCATCAATTCTTTTTCAAATAAAAATCCATAACTGGACTCTAATAATTCAAGCATATAATTTTAATTTATTAGTTAGGTTAAATCAATAGTACGAGCATTTTTCATGAAAGTATCTTCAATTCGTGCATATCTAGGGTCATTCTGGTCAGAAAGCACAATATACTGACAGCTTTTTATACTCTCAGAAAGTCTAACTAATTCAGAAAAAAGACCATTTTTCAAAATGAATGATGCATCATCTATAAAGATCATTTGCACTTCATTTAGATTTATACCATTAAGGAAATATAAACGACTAAATCGTTTCATTGTTACAATAGCAATATCTACACCTTCGTAAAAAGCATCTTTTTGATTTTCTACTTTATGCTCTTCAAAAGCGCTAAATATAAGAAGATCTGTATGTTTCATAAAAGCTCTAAAATTTTCTTCTAATTCCTCGGCTTTTTGTTTGTTTTCAACAATTATGATGGCTCTAGGAGCATCATATTTAGATTGTTTTTTTAATTTTTTGATTACACTTATTAGCAAAGCAGCAGTTTTCCCAGTTCCATCAGGTGAAAAACCAAATACATTGGCACCACTACTAATCAAGGGCATTGCTTTTTTTTGAAATTCCGTTGGTTTTGAAATTTCTAGTCGTAGCAAGTTTTCTTTAAACTCTTCTGATATTTTTTTGAATGACATAGTATGTTTTGAAAAGTGTTAAAATCAAAAAATTATTTATTGTTACAAATGTAATTATTCACTCAAAATATGTTGTTGCAAATATAAAAACAATTTACTTTTGTATAAAAGTAAAGATATTCATTCCTTTTGAATAACCTAAGATTCTAATAAATAATAAAATGAGTTTAGAAGAAGTTAAAAATTACATGAATCAAATCCGTAGAGATTTTTCAGATAAACCATTGAACGAAAATACGGTAAAAAGTAATCCATTAGATCAATATGCTATTTGGTTTGAAGAAGCTGTAAATTCTCAAATCCTTGACCCGTATGCTATGTGCTTATCTACTGCTAACAAAAAAGGCGCTCCTTCTTCACGTATTGTATATATGCGAGATATCATCGATGAATCCGTTGTGTTCTACACCAATTACAACAGCCAAAAAGGGAAAGAATTAGCAATTAACCCATTCGCCTCTTTGAACATATACTGGGCAGAGTTAGAACGTCAGATTCGAATAGAAGGAAAGGTTATCAAAGTAGCCCCTGAAGTTTCGGATGCTTATTTTGCTGCTCGACCAAAAGAAAGCAAAATTGGAGCTTGGGCTTCTCATCAAAGTAATGTATTGGAAAATCGAATAGAATTAGAAAATGCAGTTGCTGATCTCATGGAGAAATATAAAGATACTGAATTCATTCCTCGACCTGATTTTTGGGGTGGCTATCAATTACAACCTACTAAAATAGAATTTTGGCAAGGCAGACCCAGTAGATTACATGATAGATTGGTATATGTAAAGAATAAAGATAGATGGCGAATAGAACGTCTCAATCCTTAGTTAAAATAATTACCCCTTCACATTACTTTTCAAATGTAAAAGTCGCATTTACTACTTGAATTTAAGCAGTAATTGTATAAACTCAGCAAAGGAAAATAACTATTTATTTTCTACCCTAATTTTCCATTTTTCATAATTTACCACCTCCCATTTTGACAACAACTCAGATGTTAGTACAGCGTTTACTTCAGACAAGTAGGATATGAATTCTTGGTTGGAAGTAGCATAAGAATTCCCCAAAGAAAATCCAATTAGTTGCGCCATCAAATCACTATATTCATTAAATAATATATTTATATCATCAATCGTCTTAGCTTCTTGGCACCTTAACTCCCAATTCTTTTTCTTTTTTTTATTCCACTTTTTAGAAAACTTTTTATGATAAAGGTTTTGTTCTAATTCCAATAATAGCTGCTTAGATTGATCAACCTGAGCAATCATTACATTTGAAATCATTGTAAAAATCAGTCCTATTATTAAAAGTATCTTCATCATATTTTATAGATCACTTAATAAAAGTGTTTTGTCTAAACGTACACCTTTTTCTGTGTGTTTAACGGTACAACATTGATTTACACTATCATGCTCAAGAAACATAATTATTTCTTCGTCTGCACATTTGTTTAAAAACAACTTTTTTTCATCCATTGTCAACAATGGTCGTGTATCATACCCCATAACATACGGCAAAGGAATATGCCCTACGCTAGGCAATAAATCTGCCATAAAAGCAATTTTATGACTTTTATAATCAATTATCGGTATCATTTGACTTTCTGTGTGTCCATCTGCAAAAAAGACATCTATATTTTCAAAGATATTTCTTGTGAGTTGAGCTTCTTTAGTAATAAAGTTTAATTGCCCACTTTCTTGAAGGGGTAAAATATTTTCTTTTAAAAACGATGCTTTTTCTCTTGCATTAGGTTCGGTTGCCCAAAGCCAATGCTGCTCATTGCTCCAAAATTTTGCATTTTTAAAAGCAGGTTGCAAATAAGTTCTTTCAGTATCTCCCCATTCTATAGCTCCTCCACAATGATCAAAGTGCAAGTGGGTGAGAAATATGTCTGTAATATCATTTCTTGAGAAACCTTTTGCTCTTAAACTTAAGTCGAGTGTTAAATCTCCATGAAGATAATAATGGCGCAAGAAATTTTCATCCTGTTTTTCACCTATTCCGGTATCAACAAGCATCAATCGATCTCCGTCTTCTATTAGCAAACATCTCATTGCCCAATCGCAAAGGTTTTTACTATCAGCAGGATTGGTTCGTTGCCAAAGTGATTTAGGCACTACTCCAAACATTGCACCACCATCAAGTTTAAAATTTCCTGTTTCTATTACATGTAATTTCATTGCTTTATTTTTAGTTGCTTCAAAGATACAGTTATAAATGGAAAACAAAAAAGCTCTTTTTAGAAAATCTAAAAAGAGCTTTTTTGTATTGTATATCTAGTTAATTACCTCATCAATTGAACGGTATATTGCTTATCTACACTATTAGGGATGCGAGTACCTGTTGCAGGATCATATTTACTACCATACGTTCCTTTTACAACAACAAAATAAACGCCTTCTGCACAATCTTTACCTCCCTTATTTGTTCCATTCCATTGGAATTCAGGATCTGTAGATTCGAATACTTTTCTTCCCCATCTATTGTAAATGGTTACTTCCATTTCATCAAAACAAGGATCATTGGAACCTGTCAATTCGAAAAATTCGTTTTGATCATCTCCATTAGGAGTAAATATATTTGGAATAGGCTTCACCTCTCCTACTGGAGGATCAACCACTACATTCATTGCTTTGGTTTCAGAAAAGTTAAAACAAGTAGTATGTAGAGTTGCTTTATAATCTAAGTGATAATTCTGAAGTACAACATCGCCACATTGCGGTGTCCAACAATATCTAATGGCTACAGTATCTACCCCTTGAACAATTCCATTGGCATACGAATAATTATCAATTCTCAAGGTGTCCATTCCTTGGAAGTTGGTATAATAATATCCGTTAACGTCATTATTTGGAGTTACATAAGCATTTTGATAGTCAAACTCAGAATTAATAGGTTCAATACTCAAAGGAAAACCTGTTTGATTAATATCATTTGTCAGGAGTTCAAAACAAATTTCTGTATCAAAAGAAACGGTAATATTGTCTGGAATATCAAAAGCTACAGAATCAGGTTGATATTGAATATCAACATATAATGTTTGGTAAACAGTATCTGAACTTCCACAACCAATAGTATTGGCAGCTAAATCTAATTCAAAAGTTTCATCAATAGTTTCGCATCCTGGGGTAAGGCAATATCTAAAAGGAACCAGCCCTACACCCTGATATTGATCAAAGTCTGTATTCCACACTAACGGATCAAAGAAAGTAGTATCTGTACTAAAGAAATTCGTATAATATTGTTCTCCGTTTATTGTTTGAGGCTGTATATAGTTGCCAGGTAAGTCAAAATTTGGAGATTGTATATTAATTGACAATGTATCTGTCCCAACAGTATCTCGAATCATCAAATCAAAACAAATTAAGTCTCCTACAGTAACTGAAATAGTATCTGTAAAACCATCTAGGGTAATGGCTGGAGCGGCATCGTGCACCACATCAAAAACGACTTCTTTTTGAGTAGTATCAGACCCTGAACATCCCAAAGAATAGGCTAATAAATTAACATGATAGGTACTGTCTAAATCGCCACATTCAGGCGCCCAACAATAACGTAACAGAATCTCCCCAACTCCCTGATAAACAGTTCCTAAATCCTGAAAATAAAGCATTGAATCCGCTACTCCAGTATTATTAAAGTTATCGTATAAGTAGGATGTTCCGGTATTCGTAGGCGCAATATAAGTACCTGCTAAATCAAAATCTAAAGACGTTGGTGTAACATATATGGTATCCGCTCCATCGCTATCTGAAACGGTCATATCTACACAGATAGTATCTCCTACATATATTGCTACAGTGTCGGCAAGGTTAATAACAGGAGGAGAGTCTAGTGTACAACCTAAAGCTGAATATTGAACATCTCTAACTATTTCTCCTATTTTCACTCCGTTTCTGTATTCCTCCACCATAATAGCGAAAACAAAAACCCCAATATTCTCGGGATAACAAGTAATAATACCTGTAGAAGAATTAATGCTCATAGCTGGCAAAGTGGTATTACCTAAAATATTTGCTAGCGAATACCCTCCGGTTGCCCAGGTTATTGATTGAAATGGTTTTGATGAATTGCCATCGTCATATGGATCTACTAATGAATAAACCAATGAATCTCCGTCCGCATCGGTTACCATAGGATCAATGATAAATGGGTTGTTAATATCATTAGTCAAGCAAAAATACCCATCTGTAGGGTAAGAACCAAAATTAGGAGAACAATTGCCTCCTGCTAACGCTGGATCTGGAATTTGAACATAAAATGTTGACCCCGAACTTGTTGGATTATCTATATTAGTAATTAAGTTGTTTCTACAGCAAATATCCCAAGCAATGTAATAACCATTTGGGTTATCTGCAAGGGTTATTGTTTTTGTATATACTCTCTGTTCTACACATACTCCAGTAGGAGTATAGCAAGAATCTCCCAAAGAAATAACTGTTGTAGAAATCAAGTTACCATTTAAGCTCTCGGTATATGGTTGTAAATTGGTAACATTATCATATATCCTGATTCCAGAAGGAGTAATAGTTGTCGAATTAGTGGGATTACAATCTCTAAATATTCTGAGCGTAAGTTCGAATGTATTGGCACCTGTTTGGCAAAATTCAAAATTCCCTCCTATGATGTGAGAGGCAAAAGTACTTAGTGGAGCTAACAAAGACAATGTTAGTATTAAAGTGAACTGCTTGAATATTTTTTTCATGAATGTTGTATTTATCTAATCAAAACGGAAAGATACTAAAATAGGTTGCATCGTCAAACTTTTTCATTAAATAATTATCTAATTTGATGATTGATTTCTAAATTAAATATGTAGTCATACCAATTGAATATAAAACCGGCTTTTCATACTGAAAACTTATGAAGAATTCAGGTTACTTTTCGGTAAGTGCTTATACCACTTATCTATATAAAATCATGAAAACAATTCTAAATTATTTTGGACTATTTAAAAAGCATTAATTGTATAAGTGATCAAAAAAAAGGACATAAAAAAAGAGAACCGAAGTTCTCTTTTTTATAAAGTATTTTGTGAATTTTATTTTAAAATTCTTTTAATTCTTTTTTCCATTTTTACAGTTTCTTCTTCTGCTAATTCTGCATCAACAAGAATTCTTCCACTGTGCTCATCTACGATTACTTTCTTACGTGAAGCAATGTCTATTTGTGCTTGTGGTGGTATTTGAATAAAAGAACCTGCAGATGCTCCACGTTCAACGGGCACTACTGCCAAACCATTGATTGCTGATCCTCTTATTCTTTTATAAGTTCTCAACAAACGATCATCAACAGATTTAGATAATTTATCTGACTCCGCAGTTAACAACTCTTCTTCTTTTCTAGTTTCTGACGAAATTTCTTCTAACTCTGCATTTTTAATCGCTAAAGTTTCTTTCTTTTCATCAATAACATCTTTACTGGTAGCAAAAACCTCTTCTTTTCCACTAATTTTAAAATTAGCTTCTTTTATTCGTTTTTCTGCAAGTTCGATTTCTAAGTTTTGAAATTCAATTTCTTTTGTCAACGAATCGTATTCTCTGTTATTTCTAACTTTATTTTGTTGTTCTTCGTATTTTTTAATCGTCATCTTCGATTCTTCAATACTTGTTTTACGATCCATTATTTGTTTTTTCAAATCATCGATTTCATCGTTGATTTTTTCCAAACGCATATCTAACCCAGCAATCTCATCTTCCAAGTCTTCTACTTCCAAAGGTAATTCACCTCTTACTTCTCTAATTTTATCAATTCTAGAGTCAATAACTTGAAGATCAAATAATGCTCTTAACTTTTCTTCTGGTGTTGATTCTTTTTTCTTTGCCATATTTATTACAAATAATTTATCGGATTTGTGTTTACTTGAGTTAACAAGATTGCAAAAGTAGTAAATTTTTCTCTTATAATGTCTGCCAAATAACGAATTGTTAAATGTTCGCTTTCAAAATGCCCTATATCTGCGATTATTATGTGATTTTCAGCATCAAAAAACTCATGATATTTAAAATCTCCTGTTATAAAAATATCAGCTCCTTGTGCGATGGCATTTTGCAATAAAAAGCTACCAGAACCGCCACAAATTGCGACTTTTTTTATTTTATCAGTAGTCAACTTCGTATGTCTTATCAGTGGAGCTTCCATTGTTTTCTTTAGCGAATTCAAAAAAGTCATCGTTTCGACCTCCTCGCTAAACTCTCCGATCATCCCTGCTCCTACTTGCTTATATTCATTTTCTATTTTAAAAATATCATACGCCACTTCCTCATAAGGATGTACATTTTTCATTGCACTGATTATTCTACTTTCTAAATAGTCCGGATAAACTACTTCTAATCGATACTCTTCTAAATTCTCTCTTTTTCCTAATGTTCCAATATTTGGATTTGTATTTTTTCCCGGTCTAAATGTAGCTTGACCTTTTATAGAAAAACTACATTCATCGTATGCTCCAATAGTGCCTGCTCCAGCTTGGAACATTGCATCTTTCACATCAGAAAGATGGTCTTTAGGCACGTAAACGGCTATCTTTCTAACTACCTGAGACTTTGGAGCTAGTACCTTTTGATTTTTCAATTTCAAGGCATCTGCAAAAACGCCATTGACACCATGTATTACATTATCCAAATTGGTATGAATGGCATAAATAGCAATATCATTTTTTATAGCTTTTAGGAGCGTACGTTCGATATAATTCTTACCCGTAAGACTTTTCAATCCTCTAAAGACAATGGGATGATGTGCTACAATAAGGTTACAGCCTTTTTCAATAGCTTCTTCCACAACTTCTTCAATACAATCCAAACAAGTAATGACTCCAGTAACTATTTGGCTTTTATCTCCGACTATCAATCCCGAATTATCATAACTTTCTTGCAAACTAGGTGGGGCAAGTTTTTCTAAATATTTAATTACATCTTTAATTGCACTCATAATTATCTTTATTTTGTGATATAATCTTTTTTGCGAACCAAAGCAAATTCTTCATTTTCTAACTCTAAATAACCGTGTTCATATACAAAGTAATACGTTTTACCTTGTTTTGTTCTATAGATATTGGTGTAATAATAAAAATTAAAGCCTTCTATAAATAATTTTTCTTTCGTTGTTTTCGTCTTTTCGTTGGGGTTTAATAATTCAAGTATTCGTCTATTCTTTCGGAGAATGGTATTTACTTTTCTAAAGTATTCGTCTGTAATTTTATTGGCTTTATTATTAAAAACCGAACGGCAATTGTCGTTACAGAATTTTTTATCTATACGTCCATAAACAGGATCACCACATTCTTGGCATTTTCTTTTTTCAGAGGTTTGATTCATATCGCTAAGTTATGAAAAGTTTAGAGATTCGTAACAGATGTTACATTTAATAACCTTACAATTCTATAATTTTGAGAACAAAATATATTTAGTATATGAAAACAATAACAAAAAGCATATTTGCATTAGCATTAAGTTCTATAATTACAACTTCTTGCGGCTCAGAAAAGAAAACAAGCCCAAAACAATCTGTTGAAAAAACAGATAATTCTAAAGATATAATAGTACCAGCATCTCCTGAAGAATTGGCTGAAGGATTTAATTTATTAGCATCAAGTTGTTTTTCGTGTCACAATCCAAACCCAGATAACAATATGGCTATTGCTCCTTCTTTTGTTGAAATAAAAGAAACGTACTTAATCAATGGAGTATCAAAATCTGATTTTAAGAATACGCTCACTAATTTTGTTCAAAACCCTGATAAAGGAATTTCTAAAATGCTACACTCTGTAACGAAATTTGGTCTTATGCCTAAAATGGATTTTTCTACGAAACAATTAAATGCCATAGCAAGCTATCTCTATGAAACGAATATTGAAGATTCTGATTGGTTTGCAAGCTCATACCCTAAAGAGAAAGAAAAATACGCTTCTTTTTCTATCAATGAAAACTTAACTTACGCTCAAATAGGTAAAAAACACGTAATGGCAACAAAGTCCATTTTAGGAAAGAATTTAATGGGCGCTGTCAAATCTAAAGGCGCTGCTTACGCTATAGGATTTTGCAATGAAAAAGCGGTTCACTATACAGATAGTATGTCTTTAGCTTTAAACATTAAAATAAAAAGAGTTTCTGACAAAAATAGAAACACTAAAAATGAAGCTAAAGGAACTGAATTAGATTATATTAATGCCGCAAAAGAAACGCTCAAAAAAGGTGAAAAATTGAAACCACGAATAATGGAAAACGAAGAAAACATCACGGCTTACTATCCGATAATGACTGGAGATATGTGCATGAAATGTCATGGCGCACCTGAGAAGCAAATTCAAATAGAAACGCTTGATAAATTAAGTCAACTCTACCCTAACGACAAAGCAACAGGATACAACATCAATCAGCTAAGAGGGATATGGGTAGTAGAGATGAATAAAAAATAAGGTTTTTATTCTTCTTTCTTCAATAGCATTTCGATTTGTTTTTCTAAATATAAAATTCGTTCTTCTTGTTCTTGAATGGCTTTAGTCAGTACGGGAACTAGACGTGTATAATCAACCGACCAAAGTTCCGCTTTGTCATTTTCTGGTTTGAAAACAGCCTCTGGAATTACTTTATATAAATCTTGTGCAAGGAAGCCTATGTTATTTTCTCCTTCTTTAGATATTATTATCGATAACGAATCTGAGGTAGAATTATGTTGAAAATAAGCTGATGGTTTTAATTTCATTATAGCATTTACACCGTAATTGATCGTTTTCACATTGCTTTTAACTCTTTTATCTGAGTATACTGCCCAAGCATTTGCTCTTGCTCTTCCAATTAAAAGTCCGGCATTGTTTGGCAATTCTAATTTATATGCGGGATTCATGACTCCCATTCCTATCGTTTTATTACCTCTTAAAAACATAATACTTTCAAAAACATCATCATTACCAGTGCTTCCAAAAACAATTGCTCCATCAGGGTCTGCATTATTACCATCTGTAATTTCAAACACATACGAATCATACCAATTACTAGCTCCTGTAAATGTACCAACCGAACCTGAATTTTGTTTGTAAATTTTCATTCCAGCTTCAGCTCCAATTCCTCCTACTGCAATTACATTAGTGTAATTGTTATTATCCGTAGGATAATCACCTCCATACTGAGAGGTAGAATGGAGATTTATGGTTCCATCAACAACTTGTATTTTTGCATTGGGAGCTCCAGTACCAAGACCTATTCTTCCTCCCCAAATGAACTTATCTGCATTAACATCCATATAACCTACCAATTGATTATTATCCGTCTCAACAAACCCAATAACTTGGTCAGATTCTAAAGTCATTCCAACGGTAGAAGGGCAGCTTGGACCTAATTGCCCCATAGCTTGCATGCCACTACGGAGAGGATAATATATATATTCATCAGTGGCAGAGCCAATTTGTCTTCCAATACCATAATCTTGATTCACTTGTACATGTCCAGCAGCAATTTGCAATTTCTGAGTTGGTGCAGAAGTTCCAATCCCGACATTACCTCCTCTTGCAAATGTTACATTGGCTTGACAGTTTCCTACACCATCATTACAAAAAGAATTATCTCCATTTGCATCATAGTATTCCCAAAAAGATAAACCATTGTGTCCTCCATATTCATTCATATTATATATTGTCCACATACGGTTATTTACCTCAGCTGCTGTAGAATTCTTTCCCGATAATTTTATTGAACCTAATATACCATTCGTAGCATCATTGCTCACATGAATTTGCCCTCCATTAACGTGCAACCGACCGTTGGGAGCGTTAGTTCCGATACCTACATCTCCGTTTTCTTTAATTCGCATTAGCTCAGGCGCACCTGTAATTCCTTCACTATTTTTATGGAAAGAAAAATAATTAACAGTTGAGTTATTGTCGCTATCGATCATAAAGTGTTGATTGCCTTCGGCAGCAATATTACCAGAAGCTCCAAAAAGGATATCTGCGGTAGTTGCAACGCTATTAGTAGCAGATAATTGTACCACATTGTTTCCTAAGACAAGAGTTCTTCCAGGATTAATAATACCAATACCAACATTACCTTGCGTAAATATATCATCTGCTATATTATTAGGTGCAGCCGTTCCTCCTACTTCATACCAATCATGATCTGCTGCATTAATTGTCTGATCGTAAAGTCTATTCCATTTACTTCCGTCCCAATAATAGTAACCTACTCCAGAAGCTACATTTGTATTATACACCAAAGTAGAGGTAACAATTGGAGCTGTAATTGGGGCAGCAGTACTAAGATCGACAATGCTTACTCTTGGGATTAACAGTCCTTTATCAGAAGCCACTATATCAAGCATTGCTGCATTGTTAGGATTAGCTCCTGTTGAGTTTATCCCAACATTTTGAGTAAAAGCATAAGTAGTTGAAAGTATAGCTAGAGCTAGTAAAGTATTTTTCATGAGGTTTGTTTTTACACTATTATAGTCACAAATATAGGATTTTATTTATTTAAAGCAAAAAAAAAGCACCTCATAATTGAAGTGCTTTTTAAACTATTTATTTTAAATCAATTACCAGTGACTATATCCTCCTTTTAATTCAAGGATAGTTCCAAACTCCATAGTTTTTAACATTCCTAAAGCCTTTCCGCTTCTACCTCCAGATTTACAATAAATCAAAACAGGTTTTGTTTTGTCTAATTTATTCATTTTTTCAGAAAAATCCTTTCCATAAAAATCAATATTCACAGCCTTATCAATATGCCCTCCTGCAAATTCGCCTGGTGTTCTAACATCAATGATCTGAGCTTCTGGATGCTCTTTCATAAACTTTGCAAATTCTGCCTTATCTACTCTAGCTTGTTTAACGCTTTGTGTTTGTTCTGTTTGATTGGACTCAGTTGATGGTTCTGATTTTTCACCACAACTGGTGATTGCCATTGTAAAGGCTAAAACTCCGACAACCTTTAGTGCTAATACTATTTTTTTCATTTTCTTAATTTTCTTAATTTATAATGCAAATATACTGATTTCAAATTTAATAAATTTGTAACTTATGTCACATTTGCAAAAACTATACCTAAATTCAAGAACTAAAATACTTATATTTGCAGCTATGCGTATTGATATTATTTCGGCAGTGCCACAGTTACTAGACAGTCCTTTTTCTCATTCTATTATTAAAAGAGCTGCTGATAAAGGGTTGGCAAAAGTGATTGTACATGACCTTAGAGATTACACAAAGGACAAGCACAAGAGAATAGACGACACTCCATTTGGCGGTGGAGCAGGTATGGTGATGACGATACAACCGATAGAGTCTTGCATTAACAAATTAAAATCGGAAAGAGCATACGATGAAGTCATTTATATGTCGCCAGATGGGGATTTATTTAATCAAAAAATGGCGAATACAATGTCTAGTTATGAAAACATAATTATTCTTTGTGGGCATTACAAGGGCGTGGACGACAGAGTTAGAGAGCATCTGATTACGAAAGAAATTTCTGTTGGAGATTATGTTTTGACTGGAGGAGAATTGGCAGCCGCAATAGTAGCCGATAGTCTTATTCGTTTAATTCCAGATGTGCTAGGTGATGAAACCTCTGCCTTAACGGATTCTTTTCAAGATGATTTATTGGCACCTCCTGTGTACACACGTCCTGCTGAGTACAACGGCTGGAAAGTACCTGATGTTTTACGTTCTGGAAATGATAAGTTAGTAGATGAATGGCGAATGGAAAAAGCTATTGAACGCACAGAACAACGTAGGCCGGGGTTGTTGGACTAGTTTTTTTTCGTTTTTTGCGTGAGGGATAGGAACGGCATCCTCTCAAAAGCTTTTTTAGGAGCTTTTGAGAGATATAGTGGATAGCCCGACTTCGTTTTTTTTTTCAAAACGAGAGGAACGCCCAAATAAAAGTCTTTTTTTTCTCACAATGGTATAGTAATAAAAACGATGTATGCTAGTGTACTGTTCTTGAATATTCTATAATTTTGAGTCTATGTTAGAAATAAAACAAAATTATTCTTTAAAAGATTTAAACACATTTGGGATAGCTGCAAAAGCAAAATTCTTTGTCGTTGTACGCACAATAGATGAGCTAAAAGAAGCTCTTCAATCTGAGGAAGCAAAAGGAATTTCGATTTTTATACTAGGGGGAGGAAGTAATATGTTGCTGACCAAAGATTTGGATTATTTTGTTATCAAACTGGACTTGCAAGATTTTGAAATAACATCCGAAAATGAGCGCATTGCAATTGTACGTGCTGGTGCAGGTTTTGTTTGGCATGACTTTGTACTGAAAACATTAGATCGTTCGCTTTTTGGCTTAGAAAACCTTAGTTTGATTCCTGGCAGCGTAGGAGCTTGTCCAATACAAAATATTGGAGCGTACGGTGTGGAAATAAAAGATACAATGTACCAGCTGGAGGCACTGAATTTGGACACGCTAGAAATTGAAATATTTTCTAATTCGCAATGTAAATTTGACTATCGAGAAAGTGTTTTCAAATCAGAATTAAAAGGAAAATACGTTATTATAAATGTTAGTTTTCAATTGTCTAAAACCCCAGATTTAAAAATGGAATATGGTGCCATAAAATCTGAATTAGAAGCTTTAAATATAACAGTGCCTACTCCAAAAGATGTAAGTACCGCTATTATAAACATAAGAAGTAGTAAATTACCCGATCCTAACAAAATAGGAAATAGTGGCAGTTTTTTCAAAAATCCTGTTATTTCTAATACTATTTTTGCTCCATTGTTAAAAAAACATCCTCAAATAGCACATTATAAAGTGGATGACAATCATACGAAATTGGCAGCCGGTTGGTTAATAGACCAATGCGGCTGGAAAGGAAAAACAATAAACAATAGCTATGGTGTGCATAAAAAACAAGCTTTGGTACTCGTCAATTATGGAGGTGCTTCGGGTAAAGAAATTTTTGATTTAAGCTCCGATATTATCCAATCGGTAAAAGACACATTTGGAGTGGCATTAACTAGAGAAGTGAATATTTATTGAGAAATTTCTACTGATTTAGAATCAAAGGCATCTCTTAATCCATTACCTAGTAGCATAAATGCAAACACCAACAAAATGATAAATACACCTGGCAATATAGCCATATAACTGTACTCTGGTTGGGTCAAGAACCCTTGGTGATTGGTTATGATAACGCCCCATGATGGCATCGGTATCTGAACACCTATACCTAGAAATGATAGTCCTGCTTCGAGTAAAATTGCCATTGCAAAGTTATTGGCACATTGGACTATTACAGGACCAATGATGTTAGGAAAAATGTGTCTAAAAAGAATTCTTCTATCGCCAAAACCTAGAGATTTACCCGCTTCGATATATTCTTTTTCTCTTAGAGATAGTACTTGACCTCTAACCAAACGAGCTAAATCTACCCACATAATAAGTCCTATCCCGATGAACAAAGTGGTAAAACCTCTCCCCATAACTAACATAAATGATATGACTAAAAGTAACCCTGGAATAGACCACATTACTGAAATAACAAACATAATGACTTCATCTACCCATCCTCTGTAATACCCTGCCAACATTCCCATGGTAACACCGATAATCAAGGCGATAAGAACTGCAATTAGCCCTACGGATAGCGACACAATAGTACCCGCCATCAACCTACTCAATAGGTCACGACCTTGCACATCTGTACCTAATGAGTATTTTTGTACCAATAGGTTTTCTGCTTCAAATTGTTCCAACATAGTAGCTATGTTTTTTGTTATGGTGGAACTGTCAAGCAAAAATATGGTTTGGGTACCGTCTCCGTTATTTTTTATATTATCATTGCGTAAGTAATTTATAGGATATAGTATGTCAGCAACTTCAAAGCTTTCGTAATCTGGTTCATAAAAAATAACGGAGACGGTACCCAAACCATATTTTTGCTTGACAGTTCCACCATAACAAAAAACATAGCTACTATGTTGGAACAATTTGAAGCAG
>CAMZLL010000149.1 GCA_947311505.1 uncultured Cryomorphaceae bacterium | reverse complement strand
TAATTGTATAAATTTTAAAACCAAACAAAAGTATGAGCGAAACAGCAAAACTAACGTTAGAAGGAAAAGAAATAGAACTTCCGATAGTAGTAGGAACAGAGAACGAAAAAGCAATAGACATATCTAAGCTTAGAGGAGAAACAGGATACATCACTTTAGATTATGGTTTTAAGAATACAGGTTCTACAAGTAGCGCAATTACTTTTCTTAATGGAGAAAAAGGAATACTAAGATATAGAGGTTATCCGATAGAGCAATTAGCCGAAAAAGCAGAATTTTTAGAAGTTGCTTATTTAGTGATCAATGGAGAATTACCAACAAAAGACCAATACGATGCATTTAAGAAAGCAATAACCAACCATACTTTGATACACGAAGATATGAGACATTTCTTAAAAGCATATCCTAGAGGTGCTCATCCTATGGGAATAGCAGCGTCAATGATATGTTCTCTATCTACATTCTATCCAGAATCTCAGGATTCTAATAGATCAGAAGAAGAGCGAAACTTAACCATACACAGATTATTGGCAAAATTACCAACTATCGCAGCTTGGTCTTATAAATTTTCGCAAAGACATCCTGTTGTTTACCCCCAAAACAAATATGACTATTGTGAAAACTTTATGCATATGATGTTTTCAATGCCAACAGATGATTACACTCCAGATCCTGTTATAGCAAAAGCCTTAAATAAATTATTAATCTTACACGTAGATCACGAACAAAACTGTTCAACAGCCACTGTAAGAGTTGTTGGTTCTTCGCAAGCAAATCTTTACGCTTCTATAGCAGCAGGTGTTACTGCACTTTGGGGACCATTGCATGGTGGAGCCAATCAAGCAGTTATAGAAATGTTAGAAAACATCAAAAAAGATGGTGGAGATATCGACAAATGGATTGCCAAAGCAAAAGACAAACAAGATCCTTTCCGTTTGATGGGATTCGGACATAGAGTTTATAAAAACTTTGACCCTCGTGCTACTATCATTAAGAAATCTGCTGATGAAGTTTTAGAAGCTTTAGGAGTAGATGACCCTATTTTAGACATTGCTAAAAAATTAGAAAAAATAGCACTTGAAGATGAATACTTCATCAAACGAGGCTTATATCCTAATGTAGATTTCTATTCAGGAATCATTTATAGAGCTATCGGAATTCCTACAGAAATGTTTACTGTAATGTTTGCTATGGGACGTCTTCCAGGTTGGATAGCTCAATGGAAAGAAATGAGAGAAAATGGAGAGCCAATTGGAAGACCAAGACAAGTTTATACTGGAGAAAACGAAAGAGATTTTATTGATATTGCCAATAGATAATATTTAGAATATAGTGATTGAAGGTTGTTTTGGTTGTGGACTATGGCTGGGAAACTTCTAAAATAACTTTCTTTCACTTGTCTTTAATCCCAATGTACTTAAGTATATTGGGATTTTTTTTTTCAAAAATATAAACTATATCAAAAATATAACCTATATTTGAGTATCTTATTTTTATGTGCTTTAATAGTCAAAACTAACTGAAGCCTAAATTTATAAAGTAAATTATGAAAACTATATTATTATTCTTATTGTCATTTTTAATATTTCAAAGAACCTACTCTCAATGCACATCATCAGTAGTACCTCCGACAGTTGTAAATGGGATTAGCGTAACATCCACTTTTAGTGGTGCCGTCTCCAATTACGGATCTTCTTGGACATCTTGTGGGTACACAACCCCCGCAAGTGCGTTATGGTTAGGTTCTGGAGTACCAGCCAATGTACAAAATAACGCTCCTTTTTCATACACTTTTAACTTTAGTGTCCCGGTAAACAATTTAAGACTACTAATAACAGCAACAGGCGATACTTTTGATGAAGTATTTACTTTTACTACTAATCAAGGTAACCCAACTATTATTGATAACGGGTCTTGCGCATCTACCATATCTGGAAATGTACTTACTTCTGGTGCAGCAGCAGTAGGCGGATTTGGAGCAGGAGGAGATTTTTCAATACTTACTACTAATAATTATACATCATTAACAATATCGGGGCAAGGCGGAATGAACGGAAGTTTAATATCATTATGTACCAATTCTTTAATTATACCTTGTACAACAGATGACATTAACTTTATAGGAAATAACACCACGATATGTACTGACGATTTTGTTCCTTATACGGTAACTTCACCAACCTATGGTTCCTATTCTTGGGAAGATGTTAGTGGAAATGTCTTATCAACAAATCAATCTTTTCTGATACCAGCTTATGGCACATATATTATACGTACAACTGGAGCTACTCCAGTAGATTGTAATGGACTAGATACACTTCATGTAATTCCTTCTAATTCTCCAATTTCAAGTTTTCAAACTGATACAGTTTGTTTTGGCTTAAATACCACATTTACTAATAACAGTTCAATTGCTGCACCTAATACAATAACGAATAGTAACTGGACTTTGGGAGACGGAAACTCATCAAATCTAGCCTCTCTTACCCATCAATATGGAGCCTCTGGCAGCTATAATGTAACGTTAACAAGTACATCTGATTTTGGTTGCACCCATGATACTACAATTTCAGTAATAGTAAACGCTCAACCAATAGCATCATTCAACGTTTCTGATGTCTGTATCAATACTGCTTCGATGTTTCAAAATAACTCATCTATATCTTCAGGAACATTTACTTCATTATGGGATTTTGATAATACTAATACCTCGACAGTTCAATCCCCAAATGAAACATACACTTCTCCAAACACATATAACGTTCAGTTAATTGTAACATCCGATCAAAATTGTAAAGACACCATTACAATAGCTCATACAGTAAGCATTTCACCTAACGCAGACGCGGGGATAGACACTGCGCTCAATTGTCTTACCAACACCATTAATTTAGATGGATCAAACTCAAGTAATGGAGGTAATATAACTTATTTATGGACTACAAATACAGGAAACATAACTAGTGGTTCAGCAACTAATACTGCAACTATAGGAAATCAAGGAGAATACTACCTACTCGTTACCGATGTGGTAAGTAGCTGTTTTGACAGAGATACTGTTCTTGTTATAATGGATACGCTCTCTCCTGTGATAGTGACAAATCCAGATACCACTATTAATTGTAACAATCCCATTATTGAACTCAACGGAAGTAATTCAACCCCCTTTTCTAATCTCGACTTTCTATGGACAACTAATGATGGAAATTTTGTGAATGGTTCTACCACAGCTACACCAAATGTTGATGTACCGGGTACCTATAACCTCTTAATTACAAATCAACTTACCGGTTGTACTTCTACCTCAGATGTCATTGTAAATATAGATACTATCAAACCTCTAGCTGTCGTAAGCCCAGATACGAGTATTACTTGTCAAAATCCTAGTATATTTTTGTCTGGAATAAACTCTACTCCATCTAATATAAATTATTTATGGACCACAAATAATGGCAACATATTAAATGGAGCTAATACAAGTTCTCCCGAAGTGGATCTAAATGGCGAATATACTTTATTAGTAACAAATACAACTAATGGCTGCTCCGCTTCTGATCAGGTCATGGTTATTTTAGATATAGATGCGTATGTCAATTTACTTTATGATAACCTAGCAGTAGAATCCTCTTCAATATTAACCCCTACCGCTCACGATTTTTCATACGATGGAGATAATGGCAGCGTGGATTGGTTATTAAATGGTAGTATATATACAACAGATTCAAGTTTTAACTATGTATTTTCAGAAGAAGGAGAGTATGAATTCATAGTAACGCTTACAAATAGTATAAATGGTTGTGTAGCGTCAGACACTATTATAATAACAGTAATAAATGACTTGTTTATTCCAAATGGAGTTTCTGACAATTCTGATAATTTAAATGACTATTTCGTTATAAAAGGACTTGAACTGTATGAGTCTAATTCATTATCAATATATAACAGATGGGGTGATTTAGTGTTCAAACAATCTCCTTATGATAATAAATGGAATGGACAATCAAATACAGGAATGAACCTATCCAATTCAAGCGTATCAGGTACCTATTTTTATATTTTAACCGTAAATAAAAATGGAGAAAATATCATTTATCAAAACTATATAGAGCTTAAAAAGTAAAATTATGTAACTATCAGGAATAAATAAAATATAAAACGAAAGTTTTTAATACATTTGCGTAAATTATAAAAATACACATGGAATTATATTTAGACTCAGCAGATATCAATGAGATAAAAGAAGTAATGAAATTAGGATTCATTACAGGATTAACAACTACACCAACATTCATGCATCGACATGGAATAACAGATGTAGATGGAGCGATTATAGAATTATCTAACATTGTTCCTGTTCTTCAAATAGAAGCTCTTGGATCAAATGCAGAAGAAATCGTTGCTGAGGCTTATCGTCAAGAAGAATTAGGTTTAGACCGTAAAAAAACGGTTTATAAAATTCCCATTTCGATGGAAGGTGTAAAAGCTTGTAAAATCCTTACCGATCAAGGTTTCCTAGTAAACATACACTTAGTATATACATTACAACAAGCATACATGGCGATGCAAGCAGGTGCTACATATGTTTGTCCATTAGTAGGTAGGTTACAAGACCAAGGTCATGATGCACTTACATTGGTTAGTCAATGTGTAGAAGCTGTAAACTTTTATGGGTACAATACTAAAATTATGTTCTCGTCAGTTAGATATTCTGAGCACGTTAGAAACGCTATTAATATTGGTGTTCACACCATAACTGTTCCGTGGAAAGTAATGAAACAACTTACAGAAAATAACTTTACTGATGTTGGAACAAAACAATTTGAAGATCATACCAGATTGATGACGATGACTGTAGCAGATGCTATGTCTGACAACAATCCGGTAGTAACTACAGACACTACTATCTCTGATTGCTTGATTAAAATGACCGCAGGAGGATTTGGAGCTGTCACTATTATAAGTCACGAAAACGAAGCTTTAGGTATTTTTACGGACGGAGACTTAAGAAGATTAGTTGAAAACTTTGGTGCAGATGCTATTAGCAAAAAAACAGGAGAATTAGATCTTTCTAAACCACATACAATTGAAGCAAGCACATTACTGTTTGGAGCACAAGAAAAGTTTTCATCTGAAAAAGTAGATGAACTGGTTGTGACTGAAAACGGAAAAGTAATCGGAATGCTTGACATTCAAGATTTATTATAATAGAATAGCTACTATTTTTAAAAAAAAACCGTTATCAGTAACTTGATAACGGTTTTTTTATGCTAAATAAAAACCTATTATATTCGTGAAGTTCAAATAAAACAACGTAATTTCATTTTTGGCAAAAATAAGGTTGATGAAATTTAAAATATACACACCTCACATTACGAACAGATTTCGTTATGCACTTGATTTAGTATTTAAACAAGTAGGTGAAATGGATTTTGAAATAATTTCCGATAAAAAACACCTTTCTCCTAACGATAACGTAATCAATTATTCAGGCTCACGAATAGACAAATCCTTTCAAATTCATCCAAATGGTCTTTTAAATGAAATGAACATTCAGAAGTTTGACGTACCTTTCGATTACCGCTCAGACGGATATCTAATAACCATTTTCCCGACAGAATTTGATGATTTAGGATTTGACATTCTATCCGCATCCTTTTTCCTAGCCTCTAGGTTTGAAGAATATTGGAAATTTAAAGCCGACAAACATGGGCGTTTTACACCAGAAATTAGTATCTCTAATAAATTGGGATTCTTGAAAAGACCGATAATTAATATTTGGGTAAAAGCACTAAAAAAACAACTAGCTACATTTTTCAACATAAAAATCAAGACCAATCGCAACTTTAAAATGGTAAACACCATAGACATAGATAACGCTTGGGCACACAAACACAAAGGAACATTGAGAACCATAGGGGCTTTTGGAAAAGCTGCAACCAAGCTAGATGCAAAAGATAGCAACGCTAGGTTCAAATCTATAATCGGAAAACAACAAGATCCTTACGATACGTATACATGGTTAAAAGAACAACAAGAAAAATACAATTTTGAAAGTATCTATTTCTTCTTATTAGGCGATTATAATAAGTATGACACCAATATCTCGCACTCAAACAAATATTTACAAAACTTAATTATAGATATTGATTCGTATGCAAAAGTTGGCATACATCCTTCTTATAATTCATTTTTAAAAAGTGAACAAACTACTAAGGAGATAACAAGGTTAGCAAAAATAACAAGTAAAGAAATCACTACTTCCAGGAAACATTTTTTGAGGTTACGAATTCCTGATTGCTATCAAATTCTATCTGATGCGGGCATTACAGATGATTATACAATGGGATATGCTCAAGAAGTAGGTTTTAGAGCAGGACTTTGCACTTCCTTTACCTTTTTCGATGTATTACAAAACAAAGAATTACCACTTACCATTCATCCATTTGCCTATATGGATGGCACGTTAAACGAATATTTAAAATTATCAATTGAAGATGCTAAACTGCTTATAGCTCGACTAAAAAAAGAAGTGACAGCCGTAAACGGAACTTTTATGGGAATCTGGCACAACGACACATTAGGTAACGTCAACCACTGGAAAGGTTGGCGAGAAGTTTATATTTCATCATTTTTGGATACGCCTAAATCTTAAAAAAATGATTATATTTACAATATGGACTTAAAGAATAAAGTTGTTTGGATAACGGGAGCAAGCTCTGGAATAGGAGAGGCACTATGCATCAAATACTCAAATCTTGGAGCAAAAGTAGTCTTATCTTCAAGAAAAAAAGAGGAACTAACAAAAGTTGAAGCAAAATGTAATGGTGAAACACTCGTGCTAACGCTAGATTTAATTAAACAAGATGAATTTCCCTCTAAAGTAAATGAAGTACTTAAAAAATTTGGAAAAATTGATATCTTAATCAACAATGGAGGTATTTCTCAAAGAGGAACTGCTGCCAAAACCAACGCTGAAATTGATAGAAGAATAATGGAGGTTAATTATTTTGGAAATATATTCTTGACAAAAGCTGTATTACCCCTATTTCACGAACAAGGTTTCGGAAGTTTTATCATAATTAGCAGTCTGTCGGGTAAATTTGGCTTTTTCCTTAGAAGCGCTTATGCTGCTTCAAAATTTGCTTTAGTTGGGTTCTACGAATCGCTTCGTTTAGAAGAAGAAAAAAACAATATCCATGTTCATTTAGTTTTCCCAGGTTTTATTAGAACCAACATTTCAAAAAATGCTATAAGCGAAAATGGAAAAGCTACTCTGGAAATGGACAATAATCAAAACAAAGGCTTATCCGCTGAACAATGTGCAGATCAATTAATAAAAGGTATTTTGAAAAACAAAAGAGATATCTATATAGGCGGAAAAGAAATGATGAGCCTCAAAATTAAAAGATATTTCCCTAACTTATTCTATAAAATTATAAAAAAACAAAGCGCTAAATAGTGAGAAACAAAATTATTAATAGGTCTAGTTTCTATTGATTACAAGGTGTAAATGTGTTTTCTATAAGAGACTTAATAATGTGTTTCAGTATTTACTTACCCTAAAAATATATTAGTTCACCTTTTTTAACATCCACAGAAGTTAGCATTATTTATTTTTCTTTTTATTAAATTTACTTTTCTTCTTTTTCTTAGGCTTCTTATTCCTTTTCTTATTTTAGACTTGCTATATTTTTTGTTATAGCTCTTATCTTTATCCTTAAAGAAGAATGGATCTTCGTGTCTTTTGTCCTTTTTTTCTGATTTTGACTTCCCTTTTTTATGTTTTTTTGTTTTGAAAGGATCAGCATCTACATCTAATGCTTTGAACTTTTTCTTCTTAGTTTTGTGACTTTTTTGTTTGTTTTTTTGACCATAAAACTCATTGGTAACAGTAGTTATACCAACCATTACCAGTAATATAAAAATAATATTTTTAAAAAAAGACATACGTTGTTTTAATCTATGGTTGCTCAATAACCTGAGTTGATAACTCTTGTAAATCTCTATCAAACAAATACAACCCTCCCTTGTCAGCACCTATTAACTCTAATTTATCGAGAATTGTTCTTGCCAATGCCTCTTCTTCTAATTGTTCGCTCACATACCATTGCATAAAATTATGCGTAGTATAATCTTTTACAGAAAGGCATACATCAATTATGTTGTTAATACTCTCAGTAACATTCACTTCGTGCTCCAATACCAAATTAAATACAGCTTCTATGGAGTCAAATGTGGTTGGTGGCTGAACCAAGGCCGGTATGATTACTCGCCCTCCTCTTTCGGATATGAACTTAACCAACTTAAGCATATGCATACGCTCCTCATCACTATGGTGATACAAAAAATTTGAAGTTCCTTGCAAACCTTTTGACTCACACCAAGTAGCCATTGCTAAATAGTATTGAGAAGATGAAGCTTCCAGTTCAATTTGCTTATTTAGTACTTTTTCGATTTCTGGTTTTAACATTGCGTTTCTTTATTGAATATGTTCTTATAAGTTAGAACACAAAAATATAATAATATCATTGATTTTCAATAGGGTTTGAATAAAAAATATTTCAATACCGTTAAACTACTCGACACTAAATCATTACCCATTGTCAATTCTACTATATTCATCGAAAGCTTAGCTTTTGATTTCAGATTAATCAATCTTTTAGTTGCATAATAAATCTAATAATTTTACTTTCACGAGATAATAATAAGCCTTTGGAATCAAAAATTCTTGAAATAAAAAATCTAGTAACCGAATTCACTACTGAATCTGGAACAATCAAAGCAGTTGATAACGTTTCGCTGACGGTTTTAAAAGGGCATACGTTGGGGATTGTTGGCGAATCTGGTTCTGGTAAATCGGTAACATCCCTATCGGCAATGAGATTAATCCCGTCTCCCCCAGGTAAAATATCTCAAGGAAATATATGGTTATATAAAGACCATAAAAAAATAGATATTACAAAACAGACGGAAAAACAAATGCGGAAAATTCGAGGAAATGATATCGCAATGATCTTCCAAGAACCAATGACTTCGCTCAATCCTGTATTTACTTGTGGAGAACAAGTATTAGAAGCTATTTTATTACATGACAAAACGCTTGGAGACCAATCCTTTTTTGCGGCTCAGCTCGATAAAATGCTAAAAATAAGTATCAACCTAGTAATAAAACCTTTGACCAACTTATTAATTGGAGCTATTAATATTCTACTATCGTTAATCTCATTAATACTTAATATTCCTGCCTTTATTAGCAAAAAGACAGAAGCTAAAATGCAATTGATTAGTTTAAAAATAAAGTCTTACAAAGGATATATCTCTAAAAAAGAAAAATTAGCAAAAGAACATGTTATTGATTTATTCAAAAAAGTAAAACTTCCTAGACCCTCAAAAATATTTGATAGTTATCCGCATCAAATCTCCGGGGGGCAAAAACAACGAGTAATGATAGCGATGGCATTAAGTTGTAATCCTTCGGTATTGATAGCAGATGAATCTACTACCGCTCTTGATGTAACCGTACAAAAAACCATTTTGAAAATTCTCAAAGATTTGCAAAAAGAAATGGGAATGGGTATCATATTTATTACTCACGACCTTGGTGTAATTTCTGAAATAGCGGATGAAGTAGCAGTTATGTACAAAGGAAAAATAGTAGAACAAGGTACAGCAGAAGCTGTTTTTTTGCATGCAAAACATCCATATACTAAAGGATTATTAGCTTGCAGACCTCCATTAAATATGGAACTCACTAAACTACCGACTCGTAAATACTTTATATACGAAGATGCAAATGGAAAATTGGTACAAACAGATCGTAAGGTTGACGAAGTACTGAAAGAACTTGAAATGAGCCCTGCTGAAATAGAGCTAAGAAGAGAAATTATTTACGCACAAACACCTTTGTTAAGTGTTAAAGAGCTAAAAACATACTTTCCTTTAGATAAAAATATATTTGGAAAACCAAACGACTACGTTAGAGCGGTAGATGATGTTACTTTTGATATATACCCAGGTGAAACACTTGGATTAGTAGGCGAATCGGGCTGTGGAAAAACTACACTGGGTAGAACTATTTTGAGACTATCTAAATCATCAGGTGGAAAAATATTTTTTGACGATCAAGATATACTAGCATTATCTAAAGGTGATTTAAGAAAATTAAGAAAAGATGTACAAATCATCTTTCAAGATCCTTACTCCTCATTAAATCCTAGAATCACCATTGGTGAAGCCATAATGGAACCTATGCGAGTTCATAATATTTGTGAAAATGATTTCCAAAGAAAACAAGAAGTACTCGAACTACTTCGTAGAGTAGATTTATTAGAAGAGCACTTTGATCGATATCCACACGAATTTTCTGGCGGACAAAGACAACGAATTTGTATAGCGAGAAGCATTGCCCTAAAACCAAAATTTGTAATCTGCGATGAATCTGTTTCTGCACTCGATGTATCTGTACAAGCAGATGTACTCAACTTATTAAACGAACTCCGAGACGAATACGGTTTGACTTATTTATTTATATCACATGATTTATCCGTAGTTAAATTTATGAGCGATAGAATTATCGTTATGAATCAAGGAAAAATAGAAGAAGAAGGTTTGTCTGAAGACATTTATAACAACCCAAAAACAATTTACACCAAATCTTTGATTGATTCCATTCCAAAGGGTATTATCGAAATTTCATCAGAACTAGAAAATTAATGCATAGTTTAAATTGGGATAAAATTGCTTTATATGGTTCTTTCATTTTGTCGGGATCATACTTACTTTTTATCGCTATATTTTCAATTTCACATTATGGAGGTAGCGATTCCTTATTTCATTATTTACATTCCGTAGGGGTAAAAGATCATCCAGAACTTTATGTTCACCACTGGGGAAAACCTCTGTTCATACTATTTTCCTCACCTTTTACCTACTTTGGAGTAACTGGAGTAAAGGTTTTCAATGCTCTATTGATGCTTTCTTCGAGTTTCCTCACCTTTAAAATTGCGCAACATTTCAAGCTTAAATATGCATTTATAACTATCTATTTGGTGATTTTTGCCCCAGTATTTCTTC
Organism: uncultured Cryomorphaceae bacterium; assembly: GCA_947311505.1. Taxonomy (GTDB): domain Bacteria; phylum Bacteroidota; class Bacteroidia; order Flavobacteriales_D; family Parvicellaceae; genus Parvicella. The sequence continues at coordinate 14,024 of CAMZLL010000149.1, read as the reverse complement.
CCTTTGCTCAATCTGCTTTAACTGAGCCCTTGTTCGCTTTTATGGCTGTGTTGGCTGCTTTGTTGTTCCTAAAAGAAAAATATATTTGGTCGGCAATAGTTATTTCATTTATCATTTTTACTCGTTCAGAAGGTCTTAGTTTTATAGCTGCATATGCATTTGGTTTACTTATAAAGAAACAGCTTAAAGCTATTCCATTTTTAGCTGTGGGATTTATTATATACGGAATAACGGGTTATTATCTCATTGATAATTTCTGGTGGTTCATTACAAACAATCCTTACACAGGAGCAAAAGATATATACGGAAGTGGAACCTTGACACATTATCTAGAAGACCCCAAATCCATAACAGGGAACCTTGCAGCGGTATTTATTATAATCGGACTTATTGCCTGGAGCATTAACATCTTAAAAGACAAAAGAAATTTATTCTCTCCATTTGCTATTGTTATTATTTCCACCTCTTTTCTTTTCATAGCAGGGCATTCATACGTATGGTGGAAAGGCTTGAGCGGATCATTAGGTCTACTTAGAGTTATGGGAGCAATCACCCCACTATTGGCAATTATTGCCATGTATGGCATTTCTCATACCTTTCTCATTTTCAATAAAATATATAAAAATAAATTGCTAAATAACGCTCTTTCATTGCTTATCATTGCTCTTATTTTAATAGAATCTCAATACCATTTCCACCATCTTATCCCATTAAAACCAGATGATATCAACCTCCTCGTGAATGATTCCATCAATTGGCTAAACGACAGCGAATATCTTGATCGAAAAACCTACGTCTATAGACCCGAATATCTTGCCGAATACGGAGCAGATCATTTTGATAGAGAACATAGCCGTGTTTCAGAAGCCTATAAAAACATTGACGTTAACGCATTACAAAAAGGAGACATTATTATTTGGGACGCTCATTTTTCACCCAACGAAGGAGGTCTTCCACTTGCAGACTTGTCCGATAATTCGAATTTCACTTTGCTTCATTCATTTAAGCCAAATCACGAAATAAGAGTACTTGGCGATTATATTTTTTCTATTGAAATATTTGAGAGAAAATAATTTTCGAATTCACCCTATAAACTATTGTCGTTATACTATTTATTCGGGCGTGCCCCTTTGGGTCGGGCTATCCACTATATCTCCAAAAGCTCAAAAAAGCTATTGGAGGATGCCGTTCCTATCCCTCACGCAAAAGCCCCCGATACCTTAGTTATTTCACACCTTGAATATTGAAAAGGACAGTTTAATACCATTATTGTGCAAAATAAGTATGGTTCTATCCTGTTTGATGTGGGTATAGATTTAACCCCCTATTAAAAAAAAAACATTTCTGAAATTTTCAAAAGTTCTGTATCCATCCCTACGGTTTTAATTTCTTGAATTTAAGTTACAACCAAAAACCTCTTCAAATTATTGTCGGTATTAAACAGTTTATATATAAATAACCTATTTTAAGGGGTGATTTAAAACACATTTGACATTCGTTGCAGATTTTATATCCGAATGCCAACAAAACAAATATCATCGGTTTGTTCGATTTCTTTTTTCCAGTCATTGTGAATTTTAAGCAATATTTCTTTTTGTATTACCATTGGTTCGGTTTCCATTTCAATGAGTGCTTTTTTTAACCTTGAGGATTTATATTTCCGCTTTTTCTCTTTATGACCTCCAAATTGATCAATAAATCCATCAGAGAATAAGTAAATCAAATCGTTCGTTTGCAATTCAAATTCTTTTAGTGTAAACGGTACGTATTTATAGTATTTTCCTACAGGTTGACGATCTCCTTTAAGTTCTATAATCTCTGATTCTCGTAAGATGATTAACGATTGGTATGCCCCAGAATAATATAATGTTTTGTTTTTGATACGACACAATGCTATGTCCATCCCATCCTGAATGTCTTCATCTGATTTTTCAAATTCTTGTAAAATTATTTCACGAGTTTTATCAAGTATCTCATTGGGATTGGTTAAACCAAACTCTCTTACAGATCTATTTAATGCACCGTGGCAGACAACCGAAACAATACTAGCTGGTACTCCGTGCCCTGTACAATCAGCTACGGCAAATAAAAGTTCGGTAGTACGGTTTTCTATCCAATAAAAATCACCTGAAATAATATCTTTCGGCTCAAATAATACAAAAGCATCTTTAAGTGCCTTTTTGAAATCTGAATCGGAAGGCATAATAGCTTTTTGTAATCTTTTGGCATAATTGATACTAGAAAGAATTTCTTGATTTTTGCTTGCGGTTTCTTTCAAAAGTGTTTTATTTTTTTTAGCTAATAAAGATCTTCCATTTTGAAAATAATACGAAACTGCAAACACAATCAACGCAGGAATAGCCATATTCATTGTGTAAAACAATTGCTTAAATCCTTCGGGTGTATGTAGAATTTTGCCAGATAAGGCAGGTTCTACTAATATGGTAATCAATATTATTAATAAAAATTGAGCACACCACAACATTGCTTTTTTCGCTTTTAAAAACAAAAGAGCTCCAGTAGGACCAAGAAAACACCACCATACCACCATACCGCTGTTATCTACACTTCCGATACTCCATTGTATAGCTGCACCAATCCAGGTAATGCAGGTCAGTTGAGCATAAACTAAAATTAAATAATTTTTGAAATACTCCGCTATTAAAATAGAAGTCCCTACAATAGCCGCAAAACTTAAAGGAAGTATAACCGTAAGGCAAAACCCATAGGCAAGGTAAAACATTCCAGCCCAAACCAAACCACAAATTGTACAGAACAAAGCGATTAAAAAAATTAATCTTTTAGACAGCCTTAACTCTTCTGAGTCAGATTTAGAATATGTGAATTTATAACTCATTATACTAGGTATGCAAACATAGTAAAAGATTAGTAGAGTTCTGCTAAATAGAAAATTCTTTTTAACTAAAGCGAGTAGCATACAATAAATTTATTTAAATTTGCGTTATAACGTTTTTATACGGAAATAATGAGAATCAGTTTGCAACATAGAATCACATCTTTGCTATTGGCATTTATAATGCTATTTAGTTCTGTTGGGTTTTCTATGGATATTCATTATTGCGGAGGTGAGATAGAAAGTATTGGTTTTTTTACCAATGCTGCTGAGTGCGAAATGATGCAAGAAAAAACAGATGCATCCAAAGAAGAAACGCACGCTTCTTGCCCCAATCACAAAAAAGAAGCATCAAAAAAGGTGATGTCTTGTCACGCAGAAGGCAATCAATTGAAAGATATGTCTTGTTGCCACAACGAAAAATTTCAACTAGAGTCCAGTTCTGAATTTACACCTACCGCAGACGAAGTGTCTATCGAAAATATCGACTTTACATTTACTGCAGTTTATTTCTTGATCAACCAAGATGTAATTGCTGTACCTACTCAAAAAACAAACTACCAATCTTATTTACCGCCTCTACTCACAGAGGATGTTGCAGTATTGCATCAGGTATTTATCATATAATATTACGTTTAAGTTTCTTGAATTGTTGGACATTATATTGAGTTGCAACGCAACCGTATAGTTTTCCAACCTTTTGATGAATTGATTTTTCACAGAATTAAAACTGCAATTAGTAGATTTTCATTCTCTCAAAAAATCCAACAATCCATTCATCATCAATCAGTTTTCAATTCAATTTTCAGTTTCTGTGCAAAATAGTTACTGTCTTTTAAACGTAAAAAAATGATAAACAAAATCGTAAAATTTTTCCTAGACAACAAGTTAGTTGCTTGGTTACTCATCCTATTATTTGTAGGTTGGGGATTAGTTACAGCACCATTCGATACAGGTATCAGTTGGTTGCCCAAAGACCCGGTGTCTGTAGATGCTATTCCAGATATTGGAGAAAATCAGCAGATTGTATTTACCAAATGGATGGGAAGATCACCTCAAGATGTGGAAGATCAAATTACCTATCCACTCACGTCCTCGCTACTTGGAATACCGGGTGTAAAAAGTGTGCGTAGTAATTCTATGTTTGGGTTTTCGAGCATTTTCCTCATCTTCGAAGAGGATGTAGAGTTTTACTGGAGCCGGAGTAGGATATTAGAGAAACTAAATTCGCTACCAGCAGGACTGCTTCCCGAAGGTGTGCAACCTGCACTTGGTCCAGATGCAACTGCACTAGGGCAAATATATTGGTACACACTAGAAGGTCAAGATTCATTAGGCAACGCAACTGGAGGTTGGGATCAACAAGAATTAAGGTCTATTCAAGATTTCTATGTGAAGTATGGTTTGCAAAGTGCTTCGGGAGTTTCGGAGGTAGCCTCCATTGGCGGTTTTGTAAAAGAATACCAAGTAGATGTGAATCCCGAAAAGATGAAGCAATACGGCATCACGCTACAGCAAGTAATGAAGGCTACCAGAGAGAGTAATCTCGATATTGGTGCACAGACCATAGAGATAAATATGGTAGAGTATTTTGTGCGGGGATTGGGCTATATCAAAAAAGTAGAAGACATAGAATCGGCAGTGGTAAAATCGGTCAATAATGTACCGATAACGATTAAGGATATAGCAGTTGTACATCTAGGACCAGCCACACGTAGAGGTGTGCTCGACAAGTCTGGAAGTCCAGCAGTTGGCGGTGTGGTGGTAGCACGATACGGTGCCAATCCTTTGCAGGTAATCAACAATGTAAAAGACAAAATAAAAGAACTAGACGCTGGATTGCCCACCAAAATATTGGCAGATGGAACGGTCTCAAAAGTTACAATAGTTCCTTTTTATGACCGTACACAATTAATCAAAGAGACCATTGGCACACTCGAAGAAGCATTGACGTTAGAAATACTTATTACAGTCATTGTAGTAATATTGATGTTGCTCAATCTTAAATCTTCGTTATTAATTTCTGCATCGTTACCCATTGCGGTTTTGATGTGTTTTATTGCAATGAAGTATTTTGGAATAGATGCCAATATTGTTGCCCTTTCGGGAATTGCGATTGCGGTAGGGACTATGGTAGATATGGGTATCGTACTGAGCGAAAGTATGATGCAGCAGATGAAAATAGCACCGCCAGAGCAATCTATGAAAACCACTGTTTACATTGCCACCATAGACGTAGCATCGGCAGTAGTAACCGCTGTGGCAACTACTATAGTTAGTTTCTTGCCTGTTTTCACAATGGAAGCAGCCGAAGGGAAATTATTCAGACCCTTGGCATTTACCAAATCATTTGCATTATTAGCATCTATTATTTTGGCAATTACTGTAGTGCCACCTTTGGCAGAAGTATTATTCAAATTCAAAAGCAAAGGAAAACTATCTGCTTATTTTGGAAATGGCGTTTTAGTAGTTTTGGCTATTGCATTACTTTTCACATCGTATTCGTTTTTTGGAGTATTTGGTTTGCTAGTAGGTCTAGGAGGATTGATTTCTACCTATGCCAAAGACAACAAATCAGAAAAATGGAACAATGTGTTTGATTACATCAAAAACATATCGTATGCACTGGTAGTCGCTTGGTTGCTTGCACGTATTTGGATGCCTTTGGGTGTGATGAAAAGTGAGTTTTATAACTTCATTTTTGTAGCAGTAATTGTGGGAGGGCTAATAGGTTTCTTCTATGTGATTATTCATTTCTATGCAAAAATTTTACGTTTTTTAATTCGTGTAAAATACCTATTTTTATTATTGGTAGTGGGAATTATGTATATGGGATATAGCATACTTTCGAGTACCCAAGAGGAATTTATGCCTGCCCTCAACGAAGGTTCATTTTTGCTAATGCCTACCTCAATGCCACATAGTGGAATGGAATTTAACGAGAATAGCCTCCGCCTTTTGGATATGGCTATTACATCCATACCCGAAGTAGAATTAGTAGTTGGGAAAGCCGGTCGTGTACAAAGTCCGCTAGATCCTGCACCGATGTCTATGTTTGAAAATATAATTCAATATAAGTCGGAATATAAAACCAACGAAGACGGACATCGCATCCGATTCAAAGTAGATAAAGACGAAAATTATGTGCGAGATGCCGATGGTGAACTCATTCCAGATGAAGATGGACTATACTTTCGTCAATGGCGAGACCACATAAAATCTCCAGATGATATTTGGCAAGAAATAGTGAAAGCATCTAAAATTCCAAGTCTTACATCTGCACCAAAACTACAACCTATCGAGGCACGTTTGGTGATGCTTCAAACAGGTATGCGTGCGCCAATGGGCATCAAAGTAAAGGGAACTGATTTGAAAACCATTGAGGAATTTGGATTGGACTTGGAAATGTTTCTCAAAGAAGTAGAGGGCGTAAAGAAAACGGCAGTGTTTGCAGATAGAATAGTCGGAAAACCCTATTTGATGATAGATATAAAGCGAGATATAATTGCCAAATATGGACTGTCTATTATCAATATTCAAAATCAAATACAAACTGCCGTAGGAGGAATGATTATGAGCAATTCGGTAGAAGGAAGAGAGCGTTACGGTATTAGATTGCGCTACCCTATGGAATTGAGAAACAACCCTGAGAAAATCAAATCTATCTACGTTGCCACACCATCTGGTTTGCAGGTGCAGTTGGGCGAATTGGTAGAAATAAAATATGAACAAGGGCCGCAAGCCATAAAATCTGAAGACGGATTTTTGATAGGCTACGTACTTTTCGATCGTGAAGATGGATACTCCGAAGTAGAGGTTGTAAACAATGTGCAAGCCTATTTTGACAAAAAAGTAGCAGAAGGTAAACTAACCGTTCCGAGTGGTATCTCGTATAAATTTGCGGGTAATTATGAGCAACAAATTCGTTCCAACGAGCGATTGGCAATAGTAGTGCCGATAGCATTGGCATTGATTTTCTTGATTCTGTATTTTCAGTTCAACTCAGTTATCACATCTTTGTTTGTATTCTCGGGAGTGTTTGTAGCATTTTCTGGTGGATTCCTAATGATTTGGCTTTACGGACAAGATTGGTTTTTAGATTTTACGTTCTTCGGAACCAATATGAGAGATATGTTTCAAGTCCGAACGGTCAATTTGAGTGTGGCAGTTTGGGTAGGCTTCTTAGCCCTATTCGGCATCGCAACAGATGATGGGGTACTGGTGGCAACTTTCCTAAAAGACAGTTTCACAAAGAACCACCCAACAACAATAGAAGGCATACGCGATGCAGTAATAGAAGGCGGACAACGAAGGGTGAAACCCGCTATGATGACTACCGCAACAACTATACTGGCATTGCTCCCCGTACTCACATCTACAGGAAAGGGTGCAGATATTATGCTGCCTATGGCAATCCCATCTTTTGGAGGAATGGTGTTCAATATGATTACAATGTTTACCGTGCCGATACTGTATTGCGTCTGGCGTGAGTGGAGTTTTTATTGGAAAGAGTTTAAGGAAAGGTTAAGGTTGTTTGAAAAGTTGAGGAGGTTGTTTGAATAGGTTGATTAGGTTGTGTGAATAAATTGAGGAACTGATGAGTTGATAATGAGGTTATTTGAATAGATTGATGAACTGATGAATTGATGATGAGGTGGTTTGAATAGATTGATGAACTGTTGAATTGATTGATGTGGTTGTTTGAATAGTTGAGGAACTGATGAACTGATGATGAGGTTGTTTGAATAGGCTGAGGAATTGAGGAACTGATTGATGAGGGAGTTTGAATAAATTGAGAAAATGAAGAATTGATTGATGAGGGAGTTTGAATAGTTGATGAACTGAGGAATTGATGAACTGTTGAATTGAAGAATTGAAATATTCGATTAATCAAACAATCAAACAATCGATTCATCAAAAAGTCAAACCATCAGTTCTTCAGACAGTCAATTCATCAAACAGTCAATTCATCAAACAATCAAACCATCGATTCATCAAAAAATAAAAAATAAAAATAATGAAAAAAATAATATATCTAACACTAATAATAGTCGGGACTATGAACACTGACATATCCGCGCAATCTTTAGAAAATCTATTGCAACTAAGTGTTTCTGAAAATCCGCAACTAAAAGCACTAGACCTGGAGTACAAAGCAGCAATGGAGCAAAGTAATCAAGTGAGTCAGTTGCCAAATCCAGAATTGGGAATGGGAATACCAGTACTGCGACCAGAAACTCGTTTGGGACCTCAAGTGTTAATGATTTCTGCGAGCCAGATGTTTCCTTGGTTTGGGACGTTAAAAAGTAAAGAAGATGTAGTGGTTTCGATGTCGAAAGCAAAATTTGAACGTATTGCTATTCTAAAACTCGATTTGTTTAATACCATCAAAAAGAGTTACTACCAAATAGATTTTCTCAATAAAAAATCTGAAATACTAAAAGAGTTTTTGGTCATCTATGGGACGCTGGAAAGTGTGTCTTTGGCAAAAGTAGAAAGCGGACAATCTACTACGGCAGATGTGTTGCGGTTGCAAATAAAAATGCAAGAATTTGAACAAGAATTACGAATCATAGAAAATCAAAAGAAAAAATTCTTTGCCAAAATAAATCAAGCCACAAACCAACCAATCGAAACAGAAATAACGATAGAAGATAATTTGGAAATGAGCGAAATATCTGGCTACGACTTAGAAGCCTACCGCAGCAAAATAGCATACAACCATCCATTGATGACAAAATTGGACTATCAAATAGAAGCATCTAAGCAAAAGCAAATAATCAATACCAATATGAACAAACCAACCTTTGGTGTGGGAATAGATTATAGTTTGGTCAATCAACGTAGCGATGCCAATCTGATAAACAATGGTCGAGATATTTTTGTGCCGAAAGTAAAACTCAGTATTCCGATTTATAGAAAATCTTACACTGCCAAAAACCAAGAAGAAGATTTTATACAAGAAGCAATTGCTTATCAAAAAGAAACCATCGAAGACAAGATGATGAGCATTATCGTTCAGAATAAAACAGACTACGACAATGCCGTACTGAAATTGGAATTGTATGAGCAACAAATAGTAACAACACAAATGGCATACGAAATACTTCTGAGCAATTACAGTTCTACCGGAAAAGGATTTGACGATTTATTAAAAATACAAAACCAACTATTGGCATACAAACTAGGCGAGATAAAAGAAAAACTAAAAGGAATGACAGCGATAGCGAATATTGAACGAGTGACGGAATTTTGATGGATTGATTGATGAGGGAATTTGAATAGTTGAGGAATTGAGGAACTGATGATGAGGTGGTTTGAATAAACTGATGAATTGAGGAATTGATGATGAGGTTGTTTGAATAGATTGAGGAACTGTTTAGTTGAAGAATTGATTGATGGGGTGGTTTGAATAGGTTGATAAATTGAGAATTGATAAACTGATAAATTGAGAATTGAAACAATCGATTCATCAAAAAGTCGATTCATCAAAAAGTCAAACCATCAGTTCTTCAAAAGAAAAAAAACGAAGTATTAAAAAGGATAAATAAAAAAAGATAAAATATGTATAAATATTATTTTGAAAAATTAGATGTATGGCAGATTAGCATTGACTTTTGCTCTGTGATTTATAAATTAACAGAAACGTTTCCAACAGAGGAGAAATATGGATTGGTGTCGCAATTGCGTAGAGCAGCAGTTTCTGTACCAACGAATATTGCTGAAGGAATAAGCAGAGAAACATACAAAGATCAGGCAAGATTCTCGACCATCGCATACGGTAGTTTAATGGAAGTACTCAACTTACTAATAATTGCACAAAACCTAAAGTTGATTGAACATAAAAAATATCTAGAAACAAGAAAAGAGATTGATGAAATTTCTAATAAACTGAATTCACTAAAGAAAACACAAAAAAGTTTGGCAGAGAAAAAGAAAAGGAACTGATGATGAGGTTGTTTGAATAGTTGAGGAACTGATTGTATGATGAACTGATGATGAGGTGGTTTGAATAGTTGATGAACTGAGGAACTGATTGATGAGGGGGTTTGAATAGTTGATGAATTGAGGAACTGATTGATGAGGGAGTTTGAATAGTTGATGAACTGAGGAATTGAGGAATTGAAAAACTGAGGAATTGAAGAATTGAAAAACTGAGAAATTGAAATAATCGATTCATCAAACCATCAAACCATCAAACCATCAAACAATCAAACAATCAATTCATCAAACCATCAAACAATCAGTTCATCAAAAAATCAAACAATAAGCATAAAAAGTCTAGCATCTAAAATATGTAGTCTAGCATCTAATAATTAAAAAATATTTAGCAACAAATAAAATGGAAAAGAAAACAATAATAACAGCAGCAGCAACATTAGTGGTAGGGCTAGTGATTGGTTATTTCGTATTTGGAGGTACGAGTACCCCAAGCGAAGAAGAACACGTGCACACAAAAACAACAGATGCACAAGGAGAAGAAATATGGACGTGCTCTATGCACCCGCAGATTAGACAGCCCGAACCCGGTGATTGCCCTATTTGCGGAATGACACTGATACCGGCAGATGGTAATGCAAACAGCGATCCTATGGTTTTTGAAATGACCGAAGACGCTATAAAAATTGCAAACATTCAAACTACAAAAATAGGAGGAGCATCTTCTTCTAGTATAGATATGGAGGCTGGTCTCAAACTCTCGGGAAAAATACAGGCAAACGAAACCACTTCGGCAAGCATCGTATCGCACATACCAGGCAGGATTGAGAAACTCTTTGTGAGTTTTACTGGTGAGAAAGTTTCCAAAGGCAAAAAAATTGCCACCATATATTCTGCAAATCTCATCACTGCGCAAAAAGAATTAATAGAGGCTCATAAAGTAAAAGAAGTAAATCCAAAACTATTTGAAGCCACCAAAAACAAACTGAAATATTGGAAAATAACAGACACGCAAATAGACAACATTCTATCTGAAGGAAAGGTAATGGAAACCTTTAATATATATGCCGATTATAGTGGTGTAGTGCAAGAATTGAAAGTGAGTGTTGGCGACCATCTGATGGAAGGTGGCGTGCTTTTCAAAGTGCAAAACCTCAATAAACTTTGGGTTCTTTTTGATGTTTATGAAGATCAATTGCCGCTAGTAAAAATTGGTGATGTGATTTCGTTTACCACGCCATCTGTTGCCAACAAGGTATTTGATGCAAAGGTTTCGTTTATCGACCCAGTTATCAATCCAACTACACGTACTGCCGCAGTGCGTTTGCAAATAAATAATAACAAACAACTCCTCAAACCCGAAATGTTTGTAAAGGGTGTCTTGCAGACAGCGAGTTCGTCCAATCAAACCAATACGCAAGCAGTAGTTGTACCCAAAACCGCAATTCTATGGACAGGCGAACGCTCGGTGGTTTACATCAAATTGCCTAACACAACTGTACCTTCGTTTGAGTTTAGAGAAGTGCAATTGGGCAGTGCTATCGGAGGGAGTTACATTGTGTTAGACGGATTAGCATCTGGAGACGAAGTAGTAACCAATGGCGCATTTGTGATAGATGCATCTGCCCAACTCAACAATCAAACCAGTATGATGAATCGTAACTTACTAGGAGCAGTAGCAGATGAAACTACCGAAGAAGAAATACCAAACTATACAGCCGAAGCATCTGGTCAATTCAGAACGCAATTAGAAGCAGTAACCAATCAATACCTAAAAGTAAAAGACGCATTTGTAGCAACAGATGCAACTATTGCCATTGCAGATGCAAAATCTTTGCAGCAGCAACTTAGCAAAGTAGATATGAAACTGGTAAAAGGCGATGGACATATGTACTGGATGAAGCAAATGAAAATAATAAAAGAGAAAGCACAAGAAATCATCGATACAGAAGATGTAGAAAAGCAACGCAAAGCATTCGACTTACTCTCAATGGCAATTATCAATTCCAACAAAGCATTTGGCGTAAGCACGCAGACCTACTACGTGCAATACTGCCCAATGGCAATAGACGATGATGGTTCGTTTTGGCTCAGTGCAGACGAAAAAGTAAAAAACCCATATTTCGGTGACCAAATGCTAGGTTGTGGAGAGGTAAAAGAAACACTTAGTAAATAATGAGCCTTTTAATTAACTTTACATCAATAACCTAAACTATGAAAAATACAATAACAGCAACAATTCTACTATTTGGAATGACAACCTTTGCACAAAATCAACACCCGCCTTGTGCATTTGATAGATTGGTAAACAATCATAAAATAGAACACGCCAACCAAATAATTATGCAAGGCGAAACGCTGCTACAAAAAGCCAATCACACCAACAAAACAATTCCTGTAGTGGTACACGTATTTCATTTGGGGGGAAGCGAAAATATCTCGGATGCTCAGATTCTCTCTACACACCGCCAACAGTATGTGTAGTTGTGGCTAATTTTACTTCATTAAACCCCGAAAAATTCATCATTTATAGGGTGAAATTGGGTGTAAAGTATAATCTTTATTGTGTTTATCAAAGAAAGTTACACTTTAAAAATAACCCAATTTTGAGTACTAAAGATATAGTATTTTACCGAGGAAAAAAAGAGATTTTAGTAAGTTTTTCAGCTTCAGAAATTAGTTATTCTAGGTTATACAGTGTCAGAATATAGAGCTTTTGAAAACCCACCTAGGACACCTTTGGAAAAATTATAGGATTTCCTACATAATCATTTTTTTTACTCCTTTATAAATGTTTTTGTCTCATATCCAGTAATACTTATCAAGTAGATACCGTTTTCTAAACTAGATACATCTACTTTTCCGTTAGTAGTTTCATTATAAATGATTCTGCCCGAGTAGTCCATTATTTGGAAATTTTCTGAGGATTCTAAAGATAGATTTATAATATTATTAGAAACAGGATTAGGGTAGATGTTTAATTTTTTTGAGCCTTTAAGTTCCGCTATTCCTATGGGATTATTTATTTCGACAGAAATATTATCAAGAGCTAGTATATATTGATTGGTAGAATGATGCCTAAATGCAATCCTAACATCTTGCCCAGTAACACCAATACTGTCAAGTGATATTTTATAAGTAGTCCAATAGGGCTGCATGATTAAATTGCTATAAGCTGTTTCTTCAATGAAAAACTCCCAAACATTGATGCCGCCAGTTGAAATTCTTACTTCCAGTCCATCAGGGTGAGTGTGGTCTAAAGATTTAGCATCAAAAGAAATATAGTTGCCATAAGTTCCTAATGTCAGGCTAGGTAATATTAAGTAGTCATCAGCAGTTCCATTTCCTGCAAACCAAGAAGTAGCGACCAATACAGAATCATTAGAATTTGTTGAATCTGGGTTTTCAATAACAACATAAGCATTGTCGATATAGTTTACAGCAGGAGAAGCGTTGGGAGCAAGTCCATCATTGTTTATCAATTCCCAACCTACTGGAAAACCATTATTAAAGTCTTGCGAAAGTATAGTAGTTTGAGCCGTTAAATTGCTCAAAGTAGCAGTTAATACAATTGTTGCTAGTAATTTTTTCATTGAATTGGTAATAAATTAAGTTGCGAATTTAAGGTATTAAAACCATTAATATTCACAAGATAATGTATTAATTATAAAATTAGAATTATTAGGTCCGTTTTCTGCACTATAAAAAGTATTCTTTTGCTATTTATTTTTAAATATTGTTCATTATCAGAAGTAAGAAAATCCTCAAACAAATATAATCTAGTCTAGTCGAAAGTTGTTCACGTAATTGGAGTATTATTTCAAATTAACTTTAAAATAGACCAGTAAATAATGTAAGAAGATTTGTGTTTTTCCAACCAGACACATTGTTAAGAAGCTGCTATTTTTTTTAGAACCTTATTTTTGATGTGAAATTACCTTTAAAACAATAGAATTATGTAAATTCGCACAGCTTGAACAAATTATATTATTAACGAATAGTTTAATTTGACGAAGCATATTAATAGGGAAAAAGAATTTATATATAATATTATGACAAAGATTAAATTTGGAACAGATGGATGGAGAGCTATTATAGCTCGTGAATTTACAGAAGAAAATGTAGCAAGGGTGTCTATCGCTACGGGAGAATGGGTAAAGAAGAACTTTACAAACCCTTCTATAGTATTAGGGCATGATTGCAGATTCGCAGGAGAATTATTTGCTGAAGC